>JBGTJY010000037.1:0-1596 GCA_041744855.1 Candidatus Hydrogenedentales bacterium | reverse complement strand
TTCATCGGCCGTACGACAGGATCGCCGTGATACAACAGTCGGCGGCCGCGAAACGTCCCGCCTATGATCCGCACGTCGGCCACTCGGTCGCCGCCGTGGATCGAATCGTCATTCACAGACGAATTTTTTCGTTTTCGAGACACGAATGTTTCTAACTCGCGGCCGTTTATAGGGTAGAGCAGTGGTCCGACCATGCAGATGTCTGTTATCGTGGGTAGAGCGGCTCGCGTCCAGAACCACGATAGTGAGTCGTCATTGAAACTGAACGCAAATCTCTCGCAGAGGCGCGGAGATCGCGGAGTCGAGGCGGTGATATAGAATGGTTATTTCAACGCTTCCGCGTTCTCCACGCCTCTGCGAGAGACAATTCAAGATTAGAAAGAGAACTATGAATCGCCATGCGTCTTTGTATTGCCTTGGAATCATGCTCGTAGCAATCGCCGTCCTCGAAGTGCGCGCTGCGGGGCAGGAGGCAGAAACGACGACTCCGACAACCCAGGATGCGTTAAAAACCTCGAAGGACGAAACGCCGCCGAATGAGCTTACGCGATCGGACAAGGCGTTGGTTAACGAAGCCCAGGAGTCCGACCCCAACGCCGCCGCCCGCGCCAACGAGGCATTTGCTGAAAAATTCAAGGAATATAAGGCTGCGCTTGGCGAAATCGAAAAACTGAATGTGGCGTACCAGGCGGCCGACGAGCCGGCGCGGAAAACATTGAACGAGCAGATGACGGGGCAGATTGCTCACGCCCAATCGCTCGTCAACGCCATGGTCGATGCGGCGATGGCCGCCTACCAGTTCGCGCCGAATGCCGATCCCAAGATTGGCGACCTGCTGGTTGCCGTGGCCAAATACAACACGATCGGTCGACAAATCGGTCCCGGCGAGTCGGCTCCCGGAAATCCCGAGGACGTATTCTTCCCCATCGACGGCGGCGATCAATACGAGCGGGCACTGCCGATCATCAAGCTGCTGATCGACGGCGGGACCGACAACAAGCAATTGTACGTCTGGGGATTTCTGGCCGCGTTCATGACGAACGATTACGACCTGGCATCTCAGTATCTGGCAAAGGCGAATGAAACGGGTGCGTTGCAGGAGATGGCCGAAGCGGGTGCTAAAGATCCTAAGCAGGATCCCGAAGCAGGCTTGATGCAGGGCGTGATGATGCTCCTAAGTGCGACGTCGAGCCAGCTCGAATCATATCGCGAACTGTGGGCGAAGGAATCGGAGGTCCGCGCGGCCGAGGCCAAAGCCGATGACCTGCCGCGCGTGAAGCTGACGACGACTAAGGGAGAGATCACGATCGAGCTTTTCGAAAACGAAGCGCCGCAGTCCGTCGCGAGTTTTCTCGCGCTCGTGAAGAAAGGATTCTACGATGGAACGCCGTTTCACCGGGTGCTTCCGAAGTTCATGGCCCAGGGCGGCGATCCAACCGGCGAGGGCACTGGCGGTCCTGGATACAACATTCGCGGCGAAGCGAACGTGCCAAACTATCGCAACCATTTTCGCGGCACGCTCAGCATGGCTCATTCCGGCCATCCGGATTCCGGCGGCTCGCAGTTCTTTCTCACGTTCGTGCCCACGACCCATCT
>JBGTJY010000036.1:0-2140 GCA_041744855.1 Candidatus Hydrogenedentales bacterium | reverse complement strand
ATTTTCGTAACAGCAGGAGGACGAGGGCGCGCGCGGAGATTGTGTGTTCGTAGGAGAACGAGAACGAACGGGGTGAATAAGTGCCCTAGTAAGGGGAAAGTTGCGTCGGTTACAGTAGGCGGGTTTGGGCGTCTTGATGGGGGATTTCGAGGCCGAAGTGGCGGAATCCTAGGGGGGTTGCGACGCGGCCTTGTTGCGTGCGTTTTAGGAAGCCGATCTGGATTAGGTAGGGCTCGTGGACTTCTTCAAGCGTCTGCCGCTCCTCCCCCACTGCCACCGCTAATGACGAGAGACCGACGGGGCCGCCGGCGAATTTTTCCATTACGGTGCGCATGATGCTTTTGTCCATGTCGTCGAGGCCTAGCGGATCGATACCCAGGAGGCGTAGGGCGTCGTCGGCTACGTCGCGCGTGATTACGCCGTTGCATTTAACTTGCGCAAAATCCCGCACGCGGCGCAGGAGGCGATTGGCGATGCGGGCCGTGCCGCGGGAGCGTCCCGCGATTTCGAGCGCGCCTTCCTCCTCGCACGTCACGCCGAGGATGCGTGCAGAGCGCAGGATGATCGACTCGAGCGCTTTCGGCGAATAGAATTCGAAGCGGCAAGTGTCGCCGAATCGCGCGCGCAACGGCGGCGTCAATAGGCCCGCTCGGGTTGTTGCGCCGATGAGCGTGAACGGCTTGAGGCCGATTTTCATGGAACGCGCGGTCGGGCCTTTGCCGAGAAGAATATCGACTTCGAAATCTTCCATCGCGGAGTAGAGTGTCTCTTCGACGGCGTGATTGAGCCGGTGTATCTCGTCGATGAAGAGCACGTCGAATTCTTCGAGACTCGTTAGGATTGCTGACAAGTCCGCCTGGCGCTCGATGACCGGGCCCGAGGTGGACTTGAAGTCCACGCCCATTTCGTTCGCGATGATGCGGGCAAGGGTTGTTTTGCCGAGTCCGGGCGGGCCGGAAAGCAGTAAGTGATCCAGCGGCTGTTGGCGTTGTTTCGCGGCCGCGATGGCAATCCGGAGCTTATCCTTGATGGCGTCTTGTCCCGGAAAATCATCGAGCCGCGCGGGACGAATCTGTTCGTCGAAACGAACGTCATCCTCGATTGGATTTTGCTGCGTGACTTCCGCGCTGGCCATGGACTCCCCCACCCCACCTGTTGCCGGCGTATTATGCCACAGCGTCGGCGAGGTGTAGCTTCAAACAAAAACTCGCGCAGAGACGCAGAGGCGCGGAGAGCCTGGAATGAGGAGGTCCCCGCTTACTGCCTGCGGGGACGACGTTTGGGGGAGCGTTGCGGGGACGACGTTTGGGGGAGCTTTGCGGGGACGACGTTGGGGGGAGCGTTGCGGGGACGACGTTGGGTTTACGTGTCGACACTGGTTCTGCGAAAATACGCGCTTCACGTTCACCCTTACCGTCTCTGGAAACTGGAAATGTCTTTTGATCCGTTGAGTCTTGTTGCGCCGATTATTTATTTGATTACCGACACGGGGAATTTTGTGTTGAATTTGGTGTCGATTGTGTTGCGTCTGGTGGGAATAGAATTGTTGTAGGCGAAGGTGAAACTTTTGAGACTTTTACCACAGCGGCCGGAGGTTATTTCAATTTGGCGCCGTGATTGGGCTTTGTTTTTTAAGTTCCTGCGCTGGTACTCGAGAAGGCGAGGTTGCGATTCGTCAACCGGAGCCGTTGGGATTCTTTGACTCGGACGGCCTGCGCATTCACTATGAAAGTTTCGGCGCGGGTCATCCCCTGATTCTCGTGTGCGGTTGGGGGGCGGATACGCAGCGTAACCGGATCGAAACGGGGTGGGGTGGACGCGCTGAACGGCCCAATTCTTCGTGGACTTCGCGCCCTTCGTGGTGGAATTTGGTGCAAGAACGGGCTGGTCGCGTCCCGGAAAACAATTTACCACGAAGAACACGAAGGCCTCGAAGAAGACCATTAGCAAAACATTTCCAAATCTAAGTCTCCTAGTATTTGAGAAAGAATTTTCATTTGAACATTTTTATCGCGGGCGGTAGTGGCGCGATCGGTAGGCCGTTGGTGCCGATGTTGGTCGGGCGGGGACATCGCGTCACTGCGTTGACGCGCTCCGAGAACCGCGCGGAGGCATTGCGCGCGGCGGGCGCGGAGCCGGT
>JBGTJY010000035.1:0-3597 GCA_041744855.1 Candidatus Hydrogenedentales bacterium | reverse complement strand
TGCTCAAGGTCTGATTGACCGATGCGTCGATAATATCGCTGAACGACATTGTTCGGCCACGGGTCAGTTTCAAATTCTCGCGTATTCGGTCGAACACCACGATCGAGTCGTTTAGCGAGTAGCCGATGATCGTGAGGAATGCCGCCACGGAGGGCAAGCTAATTTCGAAACCGAACACAGCGAAGAGGCCCAGGGTAAACAGGACGTCGTGAATGAGCGCAATGACTACTGCGACGGCGTACTTGAGTTCGAATCGGAACCACAGATAGACCATGATGAACATCATCGAATAAGTGATCGCCAGCAAGGCATCCCGCTGCAGGCGCTTGCCCACGGCCGGCCCCACTGTCTCGACCCGAAGGAGCTCGACTTGTGCGTCGAGGTCGGCAGCCTGGGGATCGTTGGTCAGGTCGGCCAACGCGCGTTGAACCCGCGTCGAGACGACGCCCGCGGCCTTTTCCTCGTCGGTAGCCTCGCTCGTGACCTCCGTGACATCGCTCACTCGGACGACGAATTGGTTGTTCGCGTCCGGGTCCTCCTGATATTCCTGGACGCTGGGCGTCTTGAAACCGGCCTGTTCAAGGCGGGTACGAACTTCGGCAACTTGAACGTCATTCGGAGAGTTGACGGCGATAATCATGTTGGTGCCGTTCGTGAAGTCGACGCCAAAGTTGTCCTGGCCGCGCACCGCGAAAATGACCATGCCGATGGCAATGAGCGCGCCGCTGAATGCGAATGCGTAGCGGTGCACGGCCATGAACGGATACCGCGTGTCGGGCTTGACGAAGCTCATCATGTTGAGCGTTTTTACGAGCTTGCGCTGGCAAACGAAGTCGAGCAGCGCGCGCGTGACGACGAGAGCGGTAAATACGCTGGTGCACACGCCGATGCTAAGTGAGATCGCGAAGCCCTGAACCGGACCCGTGCCAAACTGTATGAGCACGGCAGCCGCGATTAAGGTAGTAACGTTCGCGTCGAGAATCGTAATCGTCACTCGGTTGAAGCCTGCCTCGATCGCGCTGGCCAGCGATTTACCGTTTCGCAACTCCTCGCGAATGCGCTCGAAGATCAGCACGTTGCTGTCCACCGCCATGCCGATCGTGAGGATCAAACCCGCGATACCCGGCAACGTGAGCGTCTCGTTGAAGTAGGCGAGCAACGCGACGACCATCAATGAGTTGACGAGCAAGGCGATGGTCGTGATGATTCCGGCGATCCGGTAGTACACGGTCACAAACACGATGACGATGATCAATCCGATGATGCCGGACCGCACGCTCTTCTCGACCGAGCCCGCGCCCAGCGTGGCGCCGACCACACCCGTGTAGTCTTCGCGAATGGGAACCGGCATCGACCCGGAATTCAACGAGATCGCGAGGTCGCGCGCCTCGTCCGCCGAGAACGATCCCGCGATATTGCCCACCGCGAAAATACGGTCGTTGATAACGGGCGCCGAGACGACCTTACCGTCGAGCACGATGGCCATGTTCCGCCCGATGTTCGCGCCCGTCAGCTCGGCGAAATCGCGCGCGCCATCCGTGTCGAATTCGAAGATGATCTGCCATTGACCTGGGGCAGTATTGTCGGGCCGCGCCTTTGCGGTCTTGAGGCCTTCGCCGGTAGTTCCCGCCTCGCGTTCGAGAAGATAGATGAGATAACCCCGGTCTTCCCAGGGTTTCGGGGGCGTGCTGAACGCGATCAACTTGTCGGCGGGGATGATGCCCGCGGCTTCGGCGCGCGAAACGATTTCGGCGACGCGATCGTAGTTCTCCTGGCTAACCTGGTATTGCCCGCCGCGCATCAGGGGCAACTCGAGAAACGGCACGAACCCGTTGTCTGAAAACTGATCGATCGCGCGGAACAACGGCTCCGTTTCATCCGGACCGGCCGCCATGTGAAACGTCAGGAACGCCGTCTGCATGATGAGGTCTTTGGCGCGTTGGACGTCTTTCTCGCCCGGCAACTGAATCTGAACTTGGTTCGTGCCGAGCTTCTGGATAATGGGTTCTTTGGCCTCGAAATCGTTGACGCGGTTGAGGATTCGCTGCAGGACCATCTCCTGCACGTCCGCGGGTTCGAGTTCACGCTCCTCCTGCGTGTCCTGGTCGGGCATGTCGAAGCCGACGACCATATGGACCCCGCCTTGCAGGTCGAGGCCGAGATTGATTACTTGATCGCGGTCGAATTCCGCCCACCGTTTGATGCCCCAGCCCGCACGCTGGAAAAAGTTCGACGGCTCCTTGGCGCGTTCGTTGTCTTGTTCGCGCCATTGCTCGAGCCGGGCAACGCGCGCGCCGTCGTCCAGCGTCATCCATCCAATCGTCGGGTAAATGAGAATCACCGATACGACGATGACGGCGATGATTCCTAATGTGCGGTAAATGTGACGTTCCATGATTCGCTCCGGCGTGCCGTACTTTCCCGGTTTCGTTGGTCGCCCGGTTATATTGGTCGCCCGGTTTCGTTGAACGGTTAGGTTCGGTGCAAGCGTTCGGAATCTTTCCAAATGCCTGACCTGAGAATGGCTGAAGGGGCCTGAAATTACTTGGTCTCTCTTGCGACTTACTTGGTCTCTTTTGCGTCTTTCTCGCCCTGCTTCGCCGAGACCTGCGAGATCGCCGCGCGAAGGAATTCCATCTTCGTCACGGGGTCATCGCTGACCTTGAGAACAACTGTTTTATCTTTTACCCCTACGATCGTTCCCAAGATACCACTGTTCGTAACCACTTCATCGCCCTTGCCGAGGGCCGCGAGCATTGCCTTGCGCTCTTTTTCGCGCCGCTGACCCGGCAAAATCATGAACAACCACATCACGCCGAAGAGCACGACCATGAGCATCAGCGTGCTCGAGAATCCGCTGCCCGGCGATTGCGGCGCGGCAACCTCCTGCGCGAATGCAGGCGCGGAAATACCCACGATCCCAAGCGAGCTTACGAGCAGCGTGCGGCCGACCGACGAAAGCCCGGGCCATTCGACCGAGAATTTAGCGATCCGCGCGCGTGCCTGTGTTCCAGATAAGATTGACATCACTCCAACGTTCTAGCGTAGCTCTGCTGGTCTAGTTCGCAACGACTCAAAGTCCAGAATCGCCGCACCCTGACGATGCGCTTTCGCCCGATCCCCGATACGCGTTCAAGAATGACCGCTTGAAATCGAGAAACCGGCCCTCTCGAATTGCCCTTCGACAATTGGCGAGAAAGTCTAGCATAAACCAAAGGTTGTGTACAGTATTGAGCCGAAGGGCAAGAATCTCGCCCGCGCGGAACAAATGACTCAAGTAAGCCCGTGTCGTCGTACGGCACGTCGGGCACGCGCACGCGGGGTCCAGCGGAGTGAAATCGCGGATGTATCGCTGATTCTTGATGTTCAATTTTCCCTGCGAAGTGAACAGGCTTCCGTTGCGCGCGTTCCGAGTCGGCATCACGCAATCGAACATATCCACGCCCCGCTCGATGGCCTCGAGAATATCCTCCGGCGGCCCGACGCCCATCAAATAGCGCGGCTGGTCCACCGGCAAATGCGGCACGGTCCATTCAATCGCTTGGATCATTTGCTCTTTGGATTCGCCGACGCTCACGCCACCGATCGCATAACCCG
>JBGTJY010000034.1:0-1656 GCA_041744855.1 Candidatus Hydrogenedentales bacterium | reverse complement strand
GGCTCACAAGATCGGAGACAGCCGACGTTGACACTAGTCGAGTTTGACGATTTACGGGAATCTAACGCGAGTTCAATTAAGAATGATGGTTTGTGAGGCCGATACGGGGGTCGTAGATATAAGTGCCAGGGGTACCAAGCGGCCCTGCATTTAGTAACGCTTTCCGCTGCTAGCAACAGCCGACGGCACGAAAAAAGTAATGACTCTTTAATGAAGGAGCGATAATGCAGTTCCGCACATTCGGAACCATTGCGTCCATCATCGCCTGTTTCGGGACGCTTGTGCCGCTATCAGCATTCGCGGCCCCGCCGAACTGTGGCCCAATCAAGGACGTAGCACTTCGCACCGGCGGGTTGCTTTTAGGGCAGGTCGTTGATCAACAGGGCATAGCCAAGTCGAATGTCCCCGTATCAATTCAACTCGTTGGCAAAGAGGTTGTGAACACAACGACCGATGCAAACGGTGTCTTTGCGGCAAAGGGTCTTCGCGGCGGCCAATACCGACTCATAACTCCACAGGGTGCCACCGATTGCCGGCTGTGGACGACCGACACGGCGCCTCCCTGTGCTCGGCCAGCAGTCCTTGTGGTTTCCGGCGACGAAGTTGTGCGCGGACAAAGACCCGGGTGCGGGGACGCATGTGCCCCTGGACCGTATTACGACCAGAAAAGTGGTTTAGCTAACTGGGTGAAGACTCATCCCTATATCGTTGGCGGTGCCGTTGCGGCCGCCGTTGCAATCCCATTGTCATTGGCCGACGACGATTCTGAAAGCGGAAGTTGAGCGCAGTTGAGTCAAAGCGGGGAGTTCCAACTGCTCAACCGGCATTCTGTTGCGTCGGCGTTTTGACCACATCGCATAGCTCATACGACGAGTCGGAGGAACCGTAGGAAAATGGTGAGCGCGCGACGCGCTTCAGTGGCACCTCCTGCGTCAAATTGGGATGCTGCCGCTGGCAGGATTCAGCCCGCAATCCATTGTCAGCGGCCACCATCGATTCGTCCCAGAACTCGTCAAGCCGTGAGTCGGGTCGAGAACCGACCGCATTGTAGTTGATGCTGATTACAGTGGATTGGGTATGTTGGCGAGCATGTTTTGACGTCGACTACCCTGTATACGATGCGATTCGGTAGGACGGAAGCGCCGTCTGGTGATAGAATCTGGGCGCAGGAGATGTATTTCTGTTTTGCGACGCGGGGTTGATCGACGATGCAATGGCGTGCGACATCCCGTGCATTCGTGGCCGCCTATCTCGCGCTTTGCGCGGCGACGCCAGTGAGCGGCTTCATCCTGAGCTCTGTCGATCCCGATCCGTGGCTGTCCACTGCTTCGGGATCGCGGTCCGGGAACGGCGATCCGGCCACGCTCACTTGGAGCATTGTGCCCGACGGCACGACCATGTCGAGAGGCACCGGCCTCGGGACAGCGCCGAGCAGCCTCATCGCGTTCATGAACTCGAATTTCGGTGGCGTTCTAGCGCAGTCGGATCTCACCCAGCAGCCGTGGTTCCACTTGTTCCAAGAGTCGTTTAGCCGGTGGGCCGAGTTGGGCAGCGTGACCTACGACTACGAGCCAAACGATGACGGCGTGTTTCATCCCAGCTCCAACGGAGCGCTCGGCGTGCGCGGCGACATACGCATCGGCGGTTTCAATATCG
>JBGTJY010000033.1:0-3701 GCA_041744855.1 Candidatus Hydrogenedentales bacterium | reverse complement strand
GATGCACGTCTCCGCGCCGAACCACGTCGCGAAGATCGTCATCGTCGCGACGCCAAACCCCAGCCGCCGCCCCGCGAGCAGGTAATCCGCCTCGCTTTTCATCCGCCGCGAAACATACACGCCGAGTAACAATTGCAGCGCCACGTATCCGAGTACGGCGAAGAGTACGAGGTCCATCAAGTGTCCGGAGTGGCGCTACGCAACTATGCTTTCGGCCCGCAGCCGATCGATGTCACCGTCGTTGTACCCGATTTCCGCCAGGATCGCGGCGCCGTGTTCGCCGAGCGTGGGCGCGGCGCAACGAATACTGCCGGGCGTATTGTGCATGGTAATGGGAACGCCGGCAACGCGTGTCCTGCCGATCGCGCGATGCTCGATGGTGGGAAACATGCCAAGCGCATGCACCTGCGGATCGTCGAAGAAATCCTGGTACGTCTGCGCGGGAGCGCAAGGTACGCCCTTTGCTAGCAGGATCATTTCCCACTCCTTCGTCGATTTCGTCGACATGCGTTCCTGAACGATCGCGGTCAGATGATCTGCATGTTCCACACGTTGCGGATTCGTCGCGTAGTCCGCATGCGTACCCAACTCCGCCATGCCGATACATTCGCAAAAGATTCGCCAAAAGCGATCGGTCCCACACGCAATGAACAAGATATCGTCCGAAGTATTGAAGTACTTGTACGGATAAATTCCGAAAGGCGGCTCTTCTTTCGTGTCCAGCGCATCGATGAACATATGCGACTGCACCGCCATCGCCGCCTGCAACAGCGAGGTCTCGATGAATTGTCCCTGTCCGCTACGTTCCCGGTGGAACAATGCCGCGAGCAGCCCCGTGCTGCCCAGCAACGCCGCGCCGTAATCTGAAACGGCCACCGAGCAAATCCCGGTACTCGCGCAATACCGCAAATTGCCCCGCGCCGCCCCCGATAGCGACTGCAAGATGGGGTCGTATCCCGGCCGCTCGCCGTACGGCCCCTTCGCGCCAAACGCCGTGATCGACAGATATATCAGCGACTCATTCATCGGCTTCAACGCGTCGTAGTCAATCCTCAGCTTGCGCGTGATGCCAGGCCGGAAATTCTCAACGACAATGTCGGTGCGCTTCACCAACTCGTACACAATCTCGCGGCCCTTCTCCGATTGCAGATCGACCGCGATACTCCGCTTATTCCGATTCCACCCCTGAAAAAATCGGCTCTCGCCATTCAGAAACGGCCCCCAAAACCGCGCCGCATCACCTGTCAGCGCCTCGACTTTGATCACGTCCGCGCCCAGATCGCCCAACAACTGCGCGCAATACGACCCCGCGATAAACGAGGTGAAATCCAGAACCGAAACCCCGGTCAAAGGACCGTGCAATTGAGCGTCCGACATCGAATCCATCCCCAAGTCCCGCGAGTATAGTCGATCGATCTCAAAAGTCCCCCGACGACTCGTACCCGAATTCCTCCCCAGCCCCGTCCCAAAATTCCTCCAGAGCCTCGTCCCCGAATTCCTCCCCAGCCTCGTCCGCGAATTCCTCCCCAGCCTCGTCCCCGAATTTCTATTCGGGGACGCACTTGCACCAAAAGCTCCGCTTGCCTCGTAGCCAGAGTCGTCCGCCTCGTCAACGAGCAGCCAAAGAATTCCGAATCGCAATGACCCTCTAACGGCCGGACGCATCACTCCACCCCCACCGCCGCCCCCAACGTAGGCCCAATCTCCATGTTCAATACCAGGTCCGCGGCGGAATCCAGCTCCGTCGGCTCGCGGTTGAGGATGACCAGCTTCGCGCCATGCCGCTTCGCGACCATCGGAAAACCCGCAGCCGGATACACCACAAGCGAAGACCCAATCGCAATGAAAAGGTCGCACGCGAGCGTTTCCTCCTCCGCGCGCCGCATCGGTTCTTCCGGCATCGCCTGGCCAAACGAAATCGTCGCGGTCTTCACAATCCCGCCGCACCCTTCGCACAGCGGCAGCGTCTCGTCTTTCGCGAAGGCTTCGAGGATCGGCGCGAGCTCGTGTCGCCGAGCACACCTCAGACAAACCGCGTACGTCGTGTTCCCGTGAAGCTCGATCACGCGATCATGCGGAACGCCGGAATTCTGGTGCAGGTTGTCGATGTTCTGCGTGATCACCGCGCTCGCCTTCTCCGCCGCGATGAGCTTCGCCACCGCGCGATGACCCCGGTTCGGTTGCACGGTTGTAAACGTTTCATCGAGCCGCAACTTTCGTCGCCACGCCTCGCGCCGCATTTCTTCCGACGCCATAAACTCCTCGAACATGATCGGCTGATTCTTCGTCCAAATTCCGCCTGGACTCCGAAAATCCGGAATGCCCGACTCGGTGCTAATTCCCGCTCCGGTAAAGAACACCACCCGCGACGCCGAATCGATCAAGTCGCGTAGCTCGAGAATGGCTGCCTCCTGATTCGCTGCCGTTTCCCCAGACTTGCGCCGTTTCATTTCAAATCTCCACCGGGAGGGACGCGCTGCCGCGCGTCCGGATGTAGTTTCGCGCGTCGTCCGCCAGCAAAGTGTTTTACGTCACCTGAAACCAACGATCTAAGCCCAACGTCAAATGGTATCAGGATGAGTCTTATTATGATTTTTCGTAGCGTCCTGCGCTATGTTATACTGTTTGCCGCAGAACAGGCGGAAACCGCTCCACACGCGGAAACCAATGCACGCCGTCCGGCTTGGTCCTAATGTTGAAAATTGCGGGAAACGTAGGGCCCGTATATGCTTGAGTTTCAGTGTCCACACTGCCGCGTCATCCTGAGCATACCCGAGCAATTTATCGGCGCGAAGGGTACCTGCCGAAAATGCAACAAGGCCATCACGATCGACGCGAAGGCAACGCAGGATACCGCGAAGGCTTCAACCGCGGGCCCGGCCCGGCCTCCGACACTCGTCGCCTTTCATTGTGAGGCGACCGGCCCCTCGGTGCGCAAGTGCAACATGACCGAACTCGCCGGCGTCAAGTTCGACGTCGACGGTAACGAGATCGATACATTTTGGTCGTTTGCCGATCCCGGCCACCTGATTCCACCACGCGTCTCGCAGAAGACGGGCATCACCGATGAAATGATTCAGGGCTCTTCGCCCTCGCTCGATGTCGCGAAACGGTTCGTCGAATGGATGGGAGGCAACGTAGTGCTGTTCTCCCATCATGCCCATTTCGATGCGAAGTTTCTCGCGGGCACATTGTTGAAAGAAGACCTCGATCCGCCGCAGGCCAACGTCATCGACGTGCTCCACTGGGCGCGGACGATTGAAGTGCCCGTCGAAGAATACCGGCTCCGGCCGCTGCTCGATTTCATCGGATATCCCGTCAAGAAGGTGCACCGCGCGTTGGACACGTGCTACGGGATCGTCGCAGTGGCGCACTTCCTCGCCAAGCGGCAGGCTGGCGCGCACCTCGAGGTGAGCCCGAACAGCGGCATGTTGGGCAAACTCGTCGGCAAAAAAACCGAGACCGTGAACGCGGAAGTCGCCTATCGCGTGATTCGTGAACGTTCCCGTACACTCGAGACCGTTTGTGAACCGGACTTCTACGAGAAAGTCCGATACGAGGGCAGGCTCAAGCGGATGCAAAGCCGCAGCAGCGCCGCCGGCGGCAGTGGACCGATGGTATCGCAACCCGACATCATTCAAATGAAGCATCCGGCGCATTGGTACGAGCAAATGAGCCGGGGCATCCAGCAGGCGCGCCAG
>JBGTJY010000032.1:0-2764 GCA_041744855.1 Candidatus Hydrogenedentales bacterium | reverse complement strand
GCAGAACAACGCGGAGGCCGTGCGGATACTGCTCGAGCACGGCGCGAATCGCAACGCGATCACCAACAACGGCGAGACGGCGGGGACGATCGCGCAGAGCCGCGACAATGCCGTGCTGGCGGCACAACTCGGGGTACGGCCGGCGACGGATAGAAAGCCGATTTCCGAACGCAGGCCGGCGCATGACGCAGTACGGAATAGCCAGCCTGAACAACTCGAGCGCTACGCTGGGAGACTCGCCGAATTCGATGCGGCGGGTCTGACGCCGCTGCACCTCGCCGCGCGGCTCGGGAACATCGCGATGATCGATGCGCTGCTGAACTTCGAAGGCATCGGCGTCGAGCTTCGCGACCGCGGCGGCTACTTGCCGATCGATTACGCGGCGGAAACCGGCAATATCGAGACGATAGAACATTTGTCCAAGCTTCGCAGCCCACTCGACGATGCGCAAAACGAATCGAAGTGGTCGCCGCTCCATTTCGCCGCGGCCAATGGGCACACGGAAACCGTCGCGTGGTTGATTCGACAGGGCGCGGATGTCCAGCGAGCGGATGGCCGCGGCTGGACGCCTTTGCATTACGCGGCGTTGAGCGGGGACGAGGCGCTGGTGAAACTCGTGCGCGATGCTAAGGCCAGGGCCGATGTGGCGGACATCGAGGGCAAGACGCCTTTCGATGTTGCGGCGTCGGCGCATGGGGCTGCATTCGCGGAGCTGCTCAGGCCTTAGCGGGCGCATGCAAAACGCCGCGGGCTGGAAGCCTGCACTACAAGGGGCGATGCGGTTTTAATTGTAGCGCAAGCTTCCAGCCTGCAACACGGCATCTCTTTGACTGGTCTCCTGCTCGCGGCTAGACTGCGGCGTTTGGGGTGGAGGCGGACATGGATCTTTCGTGGGTGATCTTTGGGCTCTTGCTTGCGATGTGCGCCGTGATGGGGGCGGCGCTCGTCATCGAGGAAGTGCCCTTCACCGAGCAGGACGGGGGCAAGACCTACCAGGGGCACGGCGTCGCGCACGATAGATTCGCGACGATGTTGCAGGGCGGACCGGGCGAGGAACGGCACGGGACGATACTGTGGGTGGGCGCGGCGTTCGGTCTGTTGCAGTGCGCGCTCTTCGTGACGCTGCTGATTTTCGGCTCGCGCAAATCGGGGAAAGCAGGGCCGATGTTGCGCCCGCTGTTGATCGGCGGCGCGATCTACCTGGCCATCTTCGCCGCGCTCGTTGTGTCGTATTCGCATTACCTTCCGAAGGGCAGCGACGTGCCTCTGTTTGTCTCGTTCCCCGTGCCGACGGCGTGGATGCTCTATGGTGTTTGGGGGCTCCCGCTGTTTTTCGTTTTGTTGTATGTAGTCACGTTCAAGTCCTGGAGTTTTCGCGACGAAGACCTTGTGGCATTTCGCGCGCTCGTAAAAGAACGCACGCGCACGCCGAACGCCCCGAAGGATTCCGCGTGATGGAAGCGCAGCGCAGCCTCATTATCTTCGGGTCCGTCGCGGCCTACATGGTCATCTGCATCGTCGTCGGACTGTGGGCCTTGCGGCGGACCAAGTCGTCGCAAGACTTTTTCGTGGCGGGGCGCGAGCTGGGGATATTCGTCACCGGCCTCGCGGTATTCTCGAGCACGCTGAGCGGATTCGGCTTCGTCGGCGGTCCGGGGCTGGTGTACCAGATGGGCATCAGTTCTTTGTGGATGGTCGTCTGCTCGTCGATTGGCTATTGCTTGTCATTCTATTTATTGGGCAAACGCATTCGGCTTTTCGCGGAGGCGCGCGAGACCGTTTCGCTTCCCGACGCCGTGGCGATACGGTACAAGAGCGAATCCGCGCGGCTGCTGACGGCCATCGCGATTCTGCTGGGTGTGGTGGGGTATCTCGGCACGCAATTGCTCGCGATGTCGACCGTGTTGCAGGACGTGCTCGCAAACGTCGAATGGATCGGCGACGTCTCCATCGAATGGTGCCTGTTCATCTCGGTCGGCGTGCTCGTGTTTTATTGCGTGACGGGCGGGATCATCGCTTCGGTGTATACGGACGTCGTGCAGGGCGCGATTATGGTCGTCGCGGCCGTGCTGGTGTTTTTTTCGTGCATGCATGCGGTCGACGGCGGCATGACGGAAATCGTAACGACGATCGCGAAGGACGACCCGGAGGCGATCAGCCCGTGGGGCACGCTGGGGATCATGGGATGCCTGAGTTGGTATTTCATGTTCGCGCTTGGCATCGCGGGCCAGCCGCACATCGTGACGAAATTCATGATGAACAAGAACATCGACGGCATCCGGCACATCCTCCCGTTGAGCGTCGTGGGCTATTCGATCGCGGCGTTATTGTGGATCAGCGTCGGGCTGACGATGCGCGCGCTCGTGTTGCAAGGCGCGCAGCCGGAATTGAGCGTGGCGGATCAGGCCGCGCCGCAGTTCCTACAGAATTTCGCGAACCCGATTTTGGCCGGCATTGTATTCGCGGGCTTGTTCGCGGCCATCATGTCGACGGCGGACAGCTTTTTGAACATCGGCGCCGCGGCCGTTGTGCACGATATACCCAAGGCTATTCGCGGGCGCTCGCTGACGCGCGAACTTTTCTGGGCGCGGACGGCCACGTTGCTGCTCGCCGTGATTGCGGCGTTTTTCGTGCTGTATGCGCGCAACATCGACGGCATGGACCTCGTCGCCTTAATGGGCGCGTTTGGGTGGGGAACGTTCGCCGCGGCGCTCGTGCCGGTCGTTGCGATCGGGTTCAACTGGAAACGCGCGACGCCGTTGGC
>JBGTJY010000031.1:0-7549 GCA_041744855.1 Candidatus Hydrogenedentales bacterium | reverse complement strand
TGATGCAGACCGCCGAGGGGTGATCCACTTTCCTCCACTTCGACCCACATCGTAACAAATTCGCAGATGTCTGTCAATGCATTTTTCGCGCTTAGTTATTACAAATCAAATACTTACGACGAATATATCGCCTGAACATCTATTCCGTGAGTATTTAGTATCGAATTTCAAATTGACCACAATATATTGTGGTCAATGTGCGAATTTCGTCGTCTTTCTCCATTATATCGCGGCAGTGGTTGAGAAGGGAGGCGCAGTGGTAGGAGTATCTCCCAGTATAAAGGCCTATGGGGAAATCACAATTTCCACTTGAATATCTCATCGTGATCTGTACTATATTCATCACTCGCGCCAGGGCAGCGCAGCGGCAGGGCTCCCTTTTCGGTCGTCCTCCCGCTTAGTATTGGGCTTAGAGACCGACGATTCTTGGGGAGGGATGTGCGATGTTTTCGGTTGCAGCGAGGAGACTTAGCGGGAAACTGTCGCTGGCGATTCTGGCGCTCTTCGCGGCATCGGAGACCGCGGATGCGCAGGACAGCGTCAAGGTGAAACGCAAATCCGCAGGCCGGACGCAGTTGGTCAATTTCGACCAAGCGACGCCTCAATCGGCGAACCCATACCTCGGCTTCCTTCCGGCGGGCGCAACACCCGACTGGGCGTACTGGAATGCGTGGTTGAAAGATCGCGGTCAGAAGCGCGCGGCCACGCTGCCCAACCCGCCGAAGCTCATCAACGCGAGCGAAAGTGAATCGAACAATACGAGAGCTACTGCGGATCCCATCACTGGGTTTGGTACGGCCGGCGATCCGGCTGCGAACGTCACGGGCACGATTCCCGCGCCGCCTGCGCCGACGACCATCGGGCCGTTCGCCGAGGACGACGGAGACATTCCCGCGGCAAGCGTGACCGGGTTGACATCAGGAAACGCCGTCGAGGTGAACACGAACATCGGTAACGGGCCGCACGGCTCCGGCGGTACCGGAAACGGCGACTACGATTTTTATCGCATCGACGGCGTCGCGGTGGGCGACATTATCCTTGCGGATATTGATACGCCCTCGATGGGCGCGACGGGTCTCGATTCGTTCCTCAGCATCTTCGATAGCTCCGGCAACCTCCTCGCGTTCAATGACGACCAAGATTTGTTCGGCGGCAACTTTGACAGCTTCGTTCAAACGACGGCTTCCGCCACGGGCACGTATTACATCTGCGTCGGTTCCTTTATTTCGCCCTTCCCGCTCGACCCCTTCGATTCGGACAGTGGTTTCGGCGTCGACACCGAAGGCACGTACTCCATCACAATCGGCCTGAACGCTTCCGATCAAGATTACTTCGCGATCGAATTGGAAGCCGGTGACATCATCGGCGCTAACGTGCTCTCGGCGGGGACGCATATCACGTTGTTCGACCCGAGCGGCGCGGAGCGCATAGGATCGGGCCAGGATTTAGCGGGGGCATTCCCCGGCGCCTCGACGTTGCCAACGGGCGGTAACGCGTCACTCGCCTACGTCGTCGACGCTTCGGGTACATACACCGTTCGAGTCTTCGGCGTCACCGGCAGTTATACAGTGCAACTTCGCGCCTTCCGGCCCGTGCTGGAATCCTCCGTCGCCGATACCGAGCAGATTCTGTTCATCGATTTCAACGGTGCGACGATCAACACCTCGATATTTGGATCACCGGGTAACGCGGTGCTCTCGCCGTTGTCGGCCTTCTTGACCCGCTGGGGACTCACGGCCGGTGACCTCAATAACGTCATCGACTCCATCATGGCGTCGGTACAAGAAAATCTCGAGACGGATTTGTTGATGTCAGGACTGAATTCGGAATTTGGGATCGACATTCGGAACAGCCGAGATCACGCCGATCCTTTTGGACTGCCGAACGTGAGCCGCATCATCGTGGGTGGAACGATTGCGCAATCCGGAATCGAAACCATCGGGATCGCGGAGTCGATCGACGTCGGAAACTTTGAGCCGGAAGAGAGCGCCCTGGTTCTCCTGGATTTGTTGAGTGAAGACGATTCCGACCTCAACTCGCTCAACGGAATTCCGCTCGGCGGTGGCGCGACGATCATCGACCTCATTGGCGAGGCTGTTGGAAATATCACGGCGCACGAAGCCGGCCACTACTTCGGAAGTTTCCACACGGACAACCAATTCACGCCGCCGAATATCATGGACCAAGGCGGGTTCCTGGAAAACACGATCGGTCTAGGCATCGATTTCACCTTCGGGACTGGCGACGACATCGACAACGATTTCGGGCCCGACACGTACGTCGCTAGTGAAGGCTTCACGGGGACCGAAGACACGCTCAACACGACGGCGTTTGGTTTGTATTCGACTTTCAATTTCACGCCCAGCACGATGATCACCAGTGCGCCTTCGCTCGGATTCATTGCCGAAGGCAGGCCGCTGACATTGCGCGCGCCCGCAGGCTCGGGCGGACCGTTCCAGTGGCAGCGCGATCTCGGCATGGGTCTGGAGCCGGTGGTCGACGATGCGCGAATCAATGGAGCCGCTACGGACGAGCTCACGTTTGCGCCGATTTTGGAGACCGACGCGGGGGTCTACTTCGTCGACTACGAGGACGGCTCCAAGGCCGCAGTGACGTCTTCACCGTTTGTGCTCAGCGTGCTGCCGTTTGGGTCGTTGCCGGCGGCGGGTCTGGCTGGGCTGGTCGGGTTGAGTGTTGGGTTGGTCACAGCGGCCGTGGCGTCGAGACAGCGGCGACGGCATCGAAGCTGAGTGGGCCAGCACCGGGGGACCTCGGCGGCTTGACTCGATGCAGCCATGGAGTTATACTCCGAGTATGAAAACGGCTATCTCGCTTCCCGACGAACTCTTCGCGAATCTTGAACGCATAGCGGCACGCCAGGGGAAACCGAGAAGCCAAATCGTTCAGGACGCGTTGCGAGCCTACATTGCAAAGAACGACCCAGAGTCCATAACCGACGCGATGAACCGAGTCGTGGATGAAACGGATGCGGAAGCGCTGGACTTCGCCGATGCAGCCGCAGTAGCAATTCTTCAGCAGGTGGAGTGGTAATTTCACAGGGCGATATTTGGTGGGCTGACCTGCCGATACCGTCGGGCTCGGAAGTCGGGTTTCACCGCCCCGTCCTCATCGTTCAAGGCGATCCGCTCAACCGTAGTAGAATTGCCACGGTCGTCTGCGTGCCCCTCACAGGGAACCTTAGGTGGGAACACGCTCCCGGAAACGTGCGTCTCTCCGCCAAAGAAACCGGTCTACCCAAAGACTCTGTTGCACTCGTTGCACTAATTCTCGCGCTTAACCGCTCCCGCCTCATTGAATGCGTCGGAACCCTGGCACCGGAACAATTGCACGTTATATTGTCCGGGCTTGATATTGTGCTGGACCGTTGAAACCAATAGTTCCAAGTCAGCGCTTTCCCGTCCCCGGAGTCGACAGTAGCCAATGCGGGTGAGTAAAATTGCGACCAGTCTGGAGCCTAGCAAATGCCCGCGAACGCGCACGGTTACGCCGACGAAGAGGTTGCTCGGCTTGGCACTGAAATCTACGAACGCGATATCCGTCAACGCGTCGAGAAGACGTTGCATGGGAAAGTTGTCGCGATTGACGTCGAGTCGGGCGATTTCGCGATCAGCGAAGACGGGATTGAAGCAACTGATCACTTGTTGATCCGTCGACCCGACGCCACAATCTGGCTCATGCGAATCGGACATGAGTCGCTAGATCATTTCGGCTTCATACGCCGATAACTAATCTGAATGCTGGCCGGAAGGGTTAATCGGGATCAACAGGCGTTTGTGCCGCTTGTCGTGCGAAACCAGCTTGATCAAAGCATCACAATCAACGCGTTGGCCGATACCGGTTTTAGCGGATTTTTGACCCTGTCGGCCAACGCGATTGGGTCGTTAAATCTGCCACAGGAAGGCATCGCGCCGGCGACGCTGGCAGATGGAAGTCAACGCATCTTCCGGGTCTATCGCGGAGAAGTCGAGTTTTGCGGTCGCAGTACCGTTTCAAGAATCTACGCCTCGGACGGAATACCTCTCGCTGGTATGTCGCTTTTTCGAGGCTGTGAGCTAAGAATTCAGGTCATCCCTGACGGCGAAGTATCAATCGAGTTTCTGCGCTAGTCCGAACGCGCGGGAGCGCGCCCCTCCCGCATGCTCGCGTGCATTCTTGGATGCTCGTGCGGTCGATGCTGGCGTAGAATGCCGCCTTCACTGCTGCGGAACTGGAGGCTGCCCCGATGACCCAACGCGAACTGACCGACGTGAAGTACGAGACTGACAATGGACTCGCCTGGATTACGATCGACCGGCCCGAACGCTACAACGCGTTTCGCGGGCGGACCGTCGATGAATTGATTTGGGCGTTCAAGGCGGCTTGGGCGGATTCGTCCATTGGCGTGATCGCGCTGACCGGCGCGGGCGATAAGGCATTCTGCGCGGGCGGCGATCAGAAACAGCGACAGGAAACAGGCGACTATGGCCCCACTGAGAGCGGTTTGTTCGAAGTCGAGTTTTTGCATCGCCTGATTCGGGATGTACCCAAGCCCGTCATCGCCGCGGTGAATGGCCTCGCGATCGGCGGCGGGCATGTGCTGCACGTCCTCTGCGACATCACGATTGCGGCGGACCATGCGCGATTCGGCCAGGCGGGCCCGCGCGTCGGCTCGTTCGACGCGGGATTCGGCAGCGCGTATTTGGCGCGCATCCTTGGCGACAAACGCGCGCGCGAGATTTGGTATCTTTGCCGTCAATACGACGCGAAGACCATGGAGTCGTGGGGACTCGTCAATCGCGTCGTGCCGCTCGCCGAGTTGCGCAGCGAAGTGCGGCAATGGGCAAACGAGATGCTCGAGAAAAGTCCGACGGCGCTCAAGGTGCTCAAGCACTCGTTTAACGCCGACAGCGAATCGATCGCGGGTATCGGCTCGATTACGTTCGATTCGCTTGACCTTTTCGTGCAGACGGACGAGGCGAAGGAAGGCGTGGCCGCATTCAACGAAAAACGCACGCCGAACTTCGCGCCGTTTCGGTAGGCTGTCCACAGATGGCACAGATTTCCACAGAGAAGAATGTGAGTAGAGTCGCGCTTGTTACGGGCGGGGCTGGTGGCATTGGCGCGGCGATTTGTCGAAGTCTGGCCGAGTCTGGAATACGGGTCGCGGTGGCGGATTTGGCGGGGGCGAATTTGCAGGGGATTGCGAAGGAGATCGGCGAAATTGCTTTAGAAGTCGACGTGACCTCGCCCGACATGATCGGCAAGGCGGTTGAGCGTGCGACGAACGAATTGGGGCCAATCGATATCCTCGTGAATTGCGCGGGGTGGGATGAGTTCAAGCCATTCGTGGAGACGGATGAAGCGTTCCAGGCGCGCGTGCTCGATATCAATCTTGCCGGCCCGATGCGCATGACCCGCGCCGTGTTGCACGGAATGATCGCGCGGCGGTGGGGACGTATCATCAACATCGCCTCGGACGCGGGCCGCGTCGGGTCGTCGCTCGAGGCGATCTACTCCGGCGCGAAGGGCGGTCTCATCGCGTTCAGCAAAACCATCGCGCGCGAGGCGGCGCGTTCCGGCGTCACGTGCAACAGCGTGTGTCCCGGGCCGACGGATACGCCGATGCTGCAGGGCGTATCGGGTACTGGCGAGGCGAGCGAGAAAGTTCTCGCCGCAATGACGCGCGCCGTGCCGATGAAGCGGCTCGGGCGGCCAGAGGATATCGGTCCCGCGGTCGCGTTTCTCGCGTCTGAAGAGGCGGGATTCATCACGGGCCAAACGCTGTCGATCAGCGGCGGCCTCACGATGATCTAGATTCGGTCGGTTATCGTGCATGCATACATCCCCCTAAATCCCCCTTCGAAGGGGGACTTTGAACTTCGCGTTAACTTAAGTCCCGTTCGAGGGGGGACTTTTGGACTTCGCGTCGGTTTAAGTCCCCCTTCGAAGGGGGATTTAGGGGGATGTTGGCGATTACTCAAGCGATTGAAATGCCACGATGGGAGTAGTGATGACGATGTTCTGTAATTCGCGTCATGCGTTTCTTGTCGCGATGATTCTAGCGTGTTGCAGCGCGACGGCGCCCGCGCAGTCCGATTGGCCTCCCGAGGTTTTCCAGCCCGGGTCTTCGCGTCTCGCGCAAGGCATTGCCCCGGGCGAAGCGGTGCTCGATCCCGATCAACTCGAACCGGCTGCCGTCGGTGACTACGTTTTGATTTTCAAGGCCGGCGAGGGCGGCATCGACCTGGGCGGCGGCATCATGGTCGACTTTCCGAAGGCGTGGTTCACCAATCCATCGCCACTGGTAAAGCCCATGCAGCAGGAAGCGCCGGACGGCTTCCACTACATCGGCGTGCAATGCTCCGCGCCGGCCGTGCAGTTGGAGGTTACCGTCGATCGGTTCAATTTCGACGGCAAGAACGAACGCTTCAGGCACATGGTGACCGCGAAGGTGAGCGGGCGGCGCGTTCCGGCAGGTGAACGCATCGCAGTCACGCTCGCGAATACGACTGCGCCGTACCTCGCCGGGCAGGACGAAGTGAGAGTCGCCGTCGACACGGATGGCACCGGCGAATTCCGACGCATCGAGAATTGGGCTGCGTACACGGTCGCCTCGGGCCCCGCGACGAAGCTGTTGTTATTGGCGCCGAGCCAGGCAGTCATTGACCAACCCGTGACACTGCAATTGTCGGCGCTCGATCGCTTCAACAACGCCGCCGACACATTTCGCGGTAATGTCGAAGTGACCGGACTCTCGCCCACGCCGATCACCGTGACATTCGGCGAGAACTCCAAAGGCGTCGCGCGATTCACGTGGACGCCGCCGACGGAAGGCTTCGTCTTTCCCGAGGCACGCGCGCTAGGTGAAACGAAACTCGAAACATACGGCGGGCCTATCCGCGTGTATGCGAAAGAACCAGCGCTCAAAATTTATTGGGGCGACCTGCACAGTCACTCGCGCATCAGTAAGGACGGCATCGGCTTCGGCGACTACGCATATGCGCGCGACCTCATGCGGCTCGATTTCTTCGCATCGACCGAGCACGACGTAAGCGACAATAGTCAGGACAGCATCACGCCGCGCGAGTGGCAATTGATCCAGGATCAGGTGCGCACCTATTACGAACCCGGACGATTCGTGACTTTGCTCGCGTACGAATGCAGTCTGGGCAGCGGGCATCACAACGTGTTCTTTCGCGGGCTCGACGGCGTGCCGTGGCCGAGCCACCGGCTCAAGACGCTCGATACGATCTGGTCGAAACTGCAGGCCGGCGAGGCGATCACGATTCCGCATCACCTCGGCATTCGCTGGGGACGCGCCGATGTTCCGCTGACGGGACCGGAACTGCAGGAAGTCCTGACGGGCGACGAGAAACTCGTCGCGGGTCCGAAAGTGGATTGGACAAAGCGACACGATCCGGTGCTGCGGCCGATGCTCGAGATTTATTCGGAGCACGGACAATCGGAGTTTTACAATGCGGCCGATCCGCTCTCATACGAGCAGGTGCGTTACACCGGCGGACGCAGCGCGGAGGGTCCGCACTACGCG
>JBGTJY010000030.1:0-6812 GCA_041744855.1 Candidatus Hydrogenedentales bacterium | reverse complement strand
GTGATTCAGTATCCACTGTTGCGCTTCGATGACGGTCAGCTGGACGGGAGTGAATTGTTCTGCGTCCGGCCCACTCAGCGTCGGGAATGGGTCGTCGCCAAGGACGTCCGCGACACCTGCGAGCGCCGTCGCGTTGATGACGAACAGCATCGCGGTCGCATATGCGACGATGCGCCAATATCGGCGCCCGAGGAGTATCCCTAGCCCAACAGGCAGAGCCGCCGCCAAAACTTTGACTGGGAGCATGAGCGCGGTAACGATGGGTTCCCGAACGGAACCCGCGGTCGTCGCCAGCACCAAGAATTCCCGGGAGAAACCCGCGCTAGTCACGAGTACCAAGACGATAAGTGTCGCCGCGACGCGCGTATGCACAATGCACCACGCGACAATCGCCGCTGCCAGCACAACCCCCAAAGGAGGGAGGATGACCAGGGCGACGAACGTCGCTGCGAGCACCTGAATGTGGCGCGCGGGTGGGTTCATGGCGTCGTATCGAGTCGCGTTCCGAATCGTCAATCGGCCGAGTACGGCAACAGCGCGATGGACCGCGCGAGTTTGATCGCGCGCGTGAGCATGCGCTGGTGCTTGGCCGTCGTCCCGGTGATGCGGCGTGGAATGATCTTGCCGCGTTCCGTGACGTAGTGCTTGAGCAAATTGACGTCTTTGTAGTCGATATAAAGAACCCGATCGACCGTCAACCGGCTCACTTTCCTTTGTAAGCGTTTCTTCTTTTTCTTGCGCCGCTTGAGGGCGCTCTTAATTTTGCTTGCGCGTGGCATGAATTCCTCGATTCGCTAAAGTGTGTTCTTCGGTGTCGATCCGGACGCGGCGTTCCGCGGAACGTAAAGCGCATCCCTCCCGGTGTTCGGCGCGTGATCGTATTCAAGCGCCTCGATGACGTTGGACTTAGAACGGAATGTCGTCTTCCGGCACGGGCTCTTCGATTGGTCGTGACGACGGGCCACCTGCCCGGCTCGTCGCTTCTGCTGGTGCGCCGCTTCGAGCGCCACCACCATCGCGATCTTCCCAATCGAGCGCCTGGACACGTAGCGCGAATACTTCGATCGTGCTTCGCTTTTGGCCGGTGGTCTTGTCGTCCCATTCGTTGAGTTTCAATCGTCCCTCAACCAAGACGGGCCGACCTTTTTTGAAGGCCTGTCCTACCCATTCCGCAGTTTTGTTCCAGCAATTCACGTTAATAAATAGTGTCTCTTCCCGCTTCTCACCCTCTTTGGTCTTGTAGTACTCCGAGACCGCAAGGCCCAGTTTGCAGACCGCAGACCCTGAAGGCAGGTAGCGCAATTCGGGATCGCGAGTAAGACGACCGGCAAGCTGGACGCGATTGAGGTCCGGCATTTTAAAGTCAGACATGCGGACGAACCTTCTCGATTAGACCTTTGCGGTTTCCGTTCTGGGCGGACGATCGCCTTCGGGGCGGGGTCCTCGGTACGGTGGTCTTGGTCCAGCATGAGGCGCGGCGCGCGCACGGTCGCGGCGGGGACGCGGTTCGTCTTCATCTTCGTCATCGTCGTCCCGATCGCGGCCAAAGGCGCTTCCGCGCGTCTCTTGCAGAACCTTATTGCGTTCAATTTGTTCTTCCTCGAGTCGTAACGTGCGGGCATCGAAAAAGACGACGAGATGACGGATAATCGATTCGGAAAGCCGGAAGTGTTCGCGCAATTTCTTGATGGTGTCACCGGGAGCTTGGAACCGGACCAGGACGAATACGCCTTCTTGCTGCTTTTTGACTTCATAAGCAAGGCGGCGTTTGCCCCAGACTTCCGAGCGCACGATGGTACCACCATTATTGGTGATGAGCTTCAAAGCTCCGTCGACCACCGTCTGGATCTCATCGTCGGTCAATTGAGGCCGCACGATGTAGAGCGCTTCGTAAGTTCTCACTAATTTCACCTCCTCTCGGTGTTCGGGCGGACACGCCCGTAAGTGCTTAGACGCGGCAACACACACCGAGCCTGTGGGTAAAAACGGAGTATCTTAACAAACGACGGGAATTAGAACAAACTGGCTACGTCTCGCCCAGACGTTTCCAATTGGGCGTCGAAAAAGCGGGCCGTGTCGCCGAAGCCTGGTGCTAGGGCGATTTGTTCCGCTCCCCGAACGACTTTGTGACACTCGACGCAGGTCGCGACCATTTGCATGAAATTTAGCGTGACGCCGTCCAGATTCTTAGCGAGGGCATTGTCGCCCATTCTCGTCAATGTGGTGCGGAACTCGTCCCCATAGATGCCGTAGCGCTCGGAGTGGGGTTGGGTCCATCGCGCTTGATTGCTGATATCCTTAAGCCGCTCCGAGGTGGTGCCGATGCGCTCATAGTCTTCCAGGGTGAGGGCCTCGAGGAGGATTTTGGACTGCTCCAGCTTCATTTGCATCAATTCGTCGCTGGAATCCTGCGCGAGCTGAATCCTGTCCGCGGCCCCTGCTTGACCTGCGGCAAACCATGTGGCGGTCGCACCGGCGAGAAGGACCAGGAGACCGATTATGCCGATTGTTTTCATACGTAACCTCATTTCTTCATGTGGTTCTCGGTTCGTAGCTTTGCGGGCCATCCGCGAAGGCGGCACCCAAGATAAGCATAATACCCCTTGGCGATGGCGACAAGGCCGGGATGCGACCGGCTTTTCGGCTGATTCGAAGGTCCAGCTACCCGCTGGCTCCGTCCCTCACATGGCCCTGTCTGTTACTTGCGCCCGAACGTTGCTATCATTTAACTTCTTACGGTCTATGTATCATCGTTTCGGTATCGCGGTACTGTAAGAGATTGGGCAGGCATACGGCTCCGGCCAAAGGCGGCACTGCGCCTCGCCGGATGCGGGACTTTGGGACGGGGAGCGAGGATTCGATGACGGAAGAGCTACACCACGCGATGATTGCGCTTCTGGGCCGGGGCAGTCCCGGCTTCGGGCGCCTCGCAGCGGCGGCGGGACAGTTCGCTACCGTGACCGAATGCAGCAGCCGTCGCGAATTGAGGGAGCTCGCACAGACCTCGCGCGACCAAGGGAACCCGCTCGCCCTCGTCATCCTGGACGAGAGCCGGGAAAATGGCGAGTTCATTCCCATCCTCGACGAAATCCGCGCAATCTCTCCGCTTACCGTGCGCGCCGCCGCGATCGATACCGCGCCGCGCGCCGACACGCTGCAATGGTTCGCCCGCGACGGATTCGACCGTCTGTTACCCCTCGATCGGGGCGACGCCGAAATTGCGCTCGATCTGCGCATGCTGCTCGATCGTTTTTCACGCCTGCGCCGGCTTGCTTCCGCCCTTCGCGGCTCCATCGGCAAACATCTCTTTGTTACCGGCGCGAACGGCTTCGTAGGCGAGCGGATCATTCGCGAGATTCTGCGTTGTTCCGACGCCCATGTCACCGCCTTGGTTCGCCCCAAAGGTTCGCAGTCGCCGCATCAACGTCTGGGACTCGGCGAAGGCGTGTCCGCGTCGCGGGTCGATGTGGTGGAAGGCGAGATCACCGCGCCCGAGTTAGGCCTGAATGCGCGCGTGCGCGACCGGCTCCGCGAAAGCGTCGACGAAGTATGGCACCTCGCGGCAATCACCGACTTTAGCAAAGACATCCGCGACCAGCTCATCGAAGTCAACGTGGAAGGAACGCGGAACGCTATCGGTTTCGCGCAAGGTCTGCGTAGTTTGCGCTCGTTCAACCACGTGAGCACCGCCTACGTATCCGGCGCGAGGGCATACCCGGATCGCGTCGCCGAGGAAGTCGAAGCGGAGCTGCGCGAGTACAAGAATCCTTACGAAGAATCGAAGCACCGCGCGGAACGCATCGTGGCGCAGAGCGGCCTGCCGCATTTCGTGTTTCGTCCCAGTGTCATTTTCGGCGAGACCTATTCCGGCCGGGGCGACGGCAAGACGGTCTACGGCGTCGCGCAACTGTTCCGGCTCGCAAAGCAACTGGCCGAACGGGAATCCAACGGTAACTTGAATAGCGACCAGCCGAACGGCAATGGCCACGGCGGCCCCGTTTTTCGCGTGCGCGCGCGTGCCGAGGCGACGCTCAACATCATCCCCGTCGATTGGGTCGTCGACGAGATGCTGCGCATTCGCGCCGGTTCCGCGCCGGCCGGCAACGTGTTCCACATCACGCATCCGCGCCCGATTACGATCCGCGAAATGCACGACGTGATCATGCCGCTCTGCGGCATCGCGCGTTGCGATATCGACCCCGCGCTCGAAACCTGCGACCTGGGCCAGGCCGAAAAGTTTTTGTTCCGCCGCCTCAATGCATTTCGACCGTACATGATGGAAAGCGATCCGGTATTCGATCGCTCGAACGTCGAACGCGTGTTGGGCAAATCCGATCCGAAAGCCATCGACGAGAACCTGTTCCATTTCGCGCTCGATACGTTCTTCCGAATCGATCGCGCGAACGGCGCCGCCGCAAAATCGCCATCGATTCCGGTTGTCGCCGCGGCAACCGAACGCAAACCCGTCGCGGGGACTAAAGCGTGAAGTCGGCTGAGGAACTGGTCGAAAGCCGCCCCAGCCGCGCGCTCGCGGGCGAGAACGCCGTCAGACGCGAACCAAAACTTTCGCGGCCCGTCATGCGGCTCTTCGAGGGATACAGCAAACTCGTATTCGCGGCGTACTGTCCGCTGAGCGTCACCGGCCGGGATCGCCTGCCCAACGGTCCCTTCATTCTCTGCAGCAACCATTGCAGCCACATGGATAGCACCGTGCTCATGGCGGGCAGCGGGCGTCCCTTCGATCAATTTGGCCTCATCGCCGCGCGCGACTATTTCGTCGCCGGCGGTCGTTGGAAAGCGGCGCTCAATCTCATCGTCAATGTGTTGCCCGTCGATCGCCGCGGCACGCGCAAGGCCATACTCGAACACGTCGAGCAGTGCCGTCAGTTCGTGCGCGGGGGCGACCGCTATCTCATCATGTATCCCGAAGGCACACGCTCGACGACCGGAAAAATGCAAGCCTTCAAGAAGGGCGCCGGGATGCTTGCAGTCGAACTCAACATTCCGCTTGTTCCGGCGTACATTGATGGAACGTTCGCGCGCTGGCGCAAGGGTACGCGGCTGATCAAGCCCGGTCCCGTACGCGTGTCGTTTGGCACGCCGGTCTACCCGGGCGAGTTCGCATGCGATGCGGCCATCGCGTCGAACCCCGAACATCGGCAATACGCGCTGCTGACCGAGGCGCTCGAAGATCGCGTGCGGCGTCTCGCGGAGGACATAAGTCTTGCTAAGGACTTGGGCCATGCCGACTGACATCCCGCAGATGAAGTGGTGGGGCTGGGGCACCGAAGGCACGACCTTCGACATGGACAGCAAGCCCGAACTGTGGCCGTTCATCATGAATATGGCGGGACTCACGGAAGAGCCGAAGCGCACGCCGGCAGTCGCACTCGAATCAATCGAACTCCCCGAACTGCGCCGCAACCGCGCGTTCCTCGAGGCGATCGCGAAGTCGCTCAAGCCGGAACAGATCCGCGACTCGAAAGCCGAGCGCATCGTTCACGCGTACGGCAAAAGCTTCCGCGATCTCTGGCGTGTTCGCCACGGCATCGTGGAAGGCGCGCCCGATTACGTTTTGTATCCCGATTCGGAAGCGCACGTGGCCGCGATTATCGAAGCGGCGCAGATGCACGACGTCGTGGTCATCCCCTATGGCGGCGGCTCCAACATCGCGGGATGCCTCGAGGCGAAACAACCCGACGATCGCACCGTAGTCTCGCTCGACATGAAGCGCATGGACCGCGTACTTGACGTGGATGAGCATTCCATGACCGCGCGCATTCAGGCCGGCGCGCTCGGCCCGATTATGGAGCAGCAGCTCAACGAACGCGGCTTCACACTCGGACATTTCCCGGATTCGTTCGTCTACTCGACCGTCGGCGGCTGGGTCGCGACGCGTTCCGCCGGCATGCAGTCCGACAAGTACGGCAAGATCGAAGACATGGTGCTCGCGCTCCGCATGGTGACACCCAGCGGCGCAATCGTCACGCGGCCCGTGCCGAAATCGTCCAACGGCATAGACGTAAATCACCTCTGCATCGGCAGCGAGGGAATTCTCGGCGTCATCACCGAGGTGACGTTGCAGGTGCATCGTCTGCCGGAACGCCGCGCGGTCTACGGTTACCTATTCCCCGATTTCGAAAGCGGCGTCGCGGCGATGCACGAATGTATTGCGTCCGAGTGCCAGCCGATGCTCGTGCGGTTCAACGACAACCCCAAGACCGCCCTATCGATCGCGTTTCGCTCGAAATCGACGCCAATGAAATCGCTCTTGTCGAAGACGATCAAGTGGTATCTCGCCAAGTTCAAAGGATTCATTCTCGAAGACTCGTGCTTGATGCTGACCGGATTCGAAGGCAGCGAAAAGAATTTCAACGCGCAGAAAAAAGCCGTCACCGCGATCTACAAAAGTCATCGGGGATTCTTCCTCGGCCAGGACCCGGGGCGGACTTTCGAAAAGGGCAAGTACGATTTTCCCCATCTGCGCGACTACATCATGGACCGCAACATCATGGCGGACGTGAGCGAGACCTGCACGGTGTGGAGCAACATCCTGCCGCTGTATTACGCCTCGCGGAGAGCCGTCGAGCAAGCGATCCGCGACACAGGCTTCAATCCGTTTTGCGGCTGCCACATCAGCCACACGTATCACTCCGGCGCGAGTCTGTATTTCACGTTCGGCTGCGTGCAGAAAGAAGGCCAAGAACTCGAGCAGTACCTCTACATCAAGAAGGCCGCGCAAGACGCGTTCATCAAAGGCGGCGCGACGCTGTCGCACCACCACGCCGTCGGCATCGAACACCAGCCGTGGA
>JBGTJY010000029.1:0-3748 GCA_041744855.1 Candidatus Hydrogenedentales bacterium | reverse complement strand
GCGCTCGACCCGCTGCGCGAAGGTCACGGCGTCGGTTTCAGTGTCGGATTCCCAGGCATGCAGCGAGACCTTGCCGGCGCGCGCATCGATGCCACAGACAATCTGGCCGGGATAGTTATTGCAGGCGGCGCGCAGGAACCGCGGGTCTTCGTGCGCGGCGGTACCGAGGATGACGCGGTCGACGCCGAGTTCGAACAGGAGATCGACGGTCGCCATCGTGCGGATGCCGCCGCCAACCTCGATCGGCACCTCGGCGTCACGAAGGGCTTCCAGTTGAGGCTCGATGCCACAATGGCCGGCCTTCGCGCCGTCCAGGTCCACGATGTGCACCAGTTCCGCACCGAGGTCGCGCCAGAGAATTGCCTGGGCGACGGGATCCTCCGAGAAGACGGTTTCCTTGTTGTAGTCGCCCTGAACGAGATTGACGCACAGGCCGCCGCGAATATCCACGGCGGGTACGATCTTCATCGTTCGCTGCTTACGCGCACTTAGACGGCGGCGCTGAGCTGCGCTTTCGCGACCGAGACGATTTCGTTGAAGCGCGATTCGTCGGTCGCGGCGATTTCAGCGAGCATCTTGCGGTTCAGGTCGACATTGGCGAGCCGCAGGCCTTGCATGAGCCGGCTGTAGCTGATGCCGTTGGCGCGCGCCGCCGCGCTGATCCGCGCGATCCACAACCGGCGGAAATCCCGCTTCTTGTTGCGCCGGCCGATGTAGGCGTCTTGGCCAGCGTGATCCACGGCGTGTTTCGCAAGTACGTAGAGACGGTGCCGCGTTCCGCGATAACCCTTCGCGAGCTTGATAATTTTCTTGCGGCGTTGACGGGAAGCCGGGCTATTGGTAGCGCGAGGCATGGGAAATCTTCCTTATCGAATGTTCGGTGACGAAATTGAGCGCCGCGCACTTGGTGCTGCTACGCTTGGCTGTGCGGCGCTCGCAGGATTAGTGTTCAGGCGTACGGCAACAACAACTTCACGCGGTCCATGTCGGAATCGCTCACCAAAGTCGTCTGCCGCAAGTTACGGCGGCGCTTCGGCGATTTGTTCGTAAACAAATGCTTGCCGAACGCCTTGCCGCGTTTGAACTTTCCGTTCTTCGTAGCCTTAAAACGCTTCGCGGCGCTCTTGTTCGTTTTCAACTTAGGCATGACACTTCTCCGAATAACTCGCTTAGACTGAAACCGGGTCGTGCGGTCTTACGACGACGCAGTCAATTACACGGACGCCTTCGCCGGATTCAGCACGATGCTCATGTTCTTGCCTTCGAGCCGGCCGAACTGAGACCCAGGCGATTCCTTGCACAGGTCCTTCACATCCTGCACGACTTTCTCGAGAATCTCGCGCCCAAACTCCGGATGCGCCATCTCGCGGCCGCGGAACATGATCGTCACCTTGACCTTGTTCCCTTGTTGCAGGAACTCGCGAACGTGTTTCGTCTTGTTTTCGTAATCGTGTTCGCCCGTTTTCGGGCGGTACTTAATTTCTTTGACGGTCACCGTATGCTGGTGTTTCTTGGATTCCTTGGCGCGCTTGCTCATCTGATACCGGTATTTGCCGTAGTCCATAATCCGGCACACCGGCGGTTCAGCTTTCGGCGCGACCTCGACGAGATCCAATCCTTCATCCTCCGCGATTTGAAGCGCCGCGGAAGGCGCCATAATTCCGAGCTGATCGCCCTTTGAACTGATCACCCGAATCTGGCGCGCGCGAATCATGTCATTGATCCGCGTCTTGTCCGTCGTCTGGCGTGGAAGCGGTCTTACGATTATGAGTGTCTCCTCTAATGCGGGCTGCCGTGAGTGACGGAACCCCAAAAAAACCCAAAAGCGGCCGAAAAAACAAAACGACAGGGCGCACCAGCGCTCTGCCGTAAACATAACATACCTGTCGTGTACGGAACAGACCTCCAAGCACGGCGGACTTAGGTCCTGGCCGGAAGGTGAGAGACTGGAGCCTCTACTTGCCTACCACTTACGACGGAATGCTACCAAACACGGGGGCGGGTGTCAATTCTTGTCCGCACGCAGGCTGGAAGCCTGCGCTACAAAAATTCGGGAGTTGGGAGGGCCGCGTCCAGTCGAGGAACTATGTTAAGCTTTCGCGGGGGTAGATCTTTGGGCGGGGGTCCGGGGTTCGTTGCGCAGTTGCCGTGTGCTTCCGATCGATCCTTTCTTGAGCCGTGTCTGATTCCGAGCCAATCGATAGTCCGCCTTCCGGGGGGGCGCCTCTAGTACTTTCGCGGCGCGCGGTCGGGGGCATTCCATGGACGATCGTCACCAACGTCGTGATGTCGGTGGTGTACATCGGGACTTCCGCCGTTCTCCTCCGCATTCTTGGAAAAGAGGACTTCGGCGTCATGACGCTGTGCCGAAGTATCGGCGAGTTTCTGTTGTTGGTCTGTTCGCTGGGTCTGAACGTGGCCGCGCTGCGGTTTATCCCGGAGCTCATTGCGAAAAAAAGCCGTTCGGGACTGGTCCGGTTCTTGGCGCAAACCGCGGCGCTCGAGATGGTCGCGGGGATAGTCGTGTGCGTCGCCCTAGTTGCCGCTACACCCTATCTCGAGGTTCGGTTCAAGACAGAGCTCGGCTGGCTAATGTTCTACACCTCGCTATTCATTTTTGCGCGGTTGCTCAAGCAATTCGTCGACGACGCGCTAACCGCGATGTTCGAAGTCCGGCGGATGTCCCTCAATTCGATCGCGCAGGGCATTTTCCGGCTTATCCTCACCATTGTCTGGTTGTACTTCGTGCCCGAGGTGCATGTCGCGCTTCTGACGCACGTCGTGTCGATAGTGCCGCTTTCCATGTTGTTGCTCGTCTCGATGCTGCGCTTCGTAAAAAACGTCGAGCAAGACCCTGCCGCGGAACCAATTAGCAGCCGGCGGCTCTTGGCCATCTCGGCGCCGCGTTTCATGAATAGCATCATCGTAAAGCTCATGAGCAAATACACCGAAATTTTCTTTCTCGGCCTGTATTTCACTAAAGACGTGGTGGGCATTTACGACATCGCGTATACCCTGCCGCTGATGGTGATCACGACCCTGCCGCTGGCGATTCAGAAACTATATTACGCTGCATTTGCAGAGGCGTACTCCCAAGATAGTTCTGCGCTTCCGGAACTGATGAATTCCTTCTACAAGATGTTGATCGCGCTCACCATTCCGATTACGGTGTTCGGCGTCGTGTTTTCGCATGAGGCATATACCCTCGTGTATGGCCAAGACGGGGCGCGGGCCGGCACGATCGGCGCTTGGCTGATCGTCTTCCATACCTTGTCGCTCGTTTCGATACCGATTGGCGCTGCGATGTTGACCGTCGAGAAGTTGTATCTAACAACCCCGGTGATGTTTGTGCAGTTGGGGATCAACCTGCTGCTCGATTGGTTGTTGATTCCGCGCTATGGACTCGAGGGGGCGGTGGCGGCGATATACATCACGTTCTTCATCACGATTCCGATTCGTATGTTTATTGCACGCAAGATCGTGGGCAACATCGGTTTTCCGGTTTGGTTTCTGGTTCGAAATCTTTCGCCGCTAGTCTTGATTGCGCTGGCGATGCGGCCGCTGGGTCCGTACCTTAACATCGCGACCCTTCCGTTGCTTGGGGTGGTATATCTGGCACTATACGCGGCGGCAATCCGCATATTTCGTTTGGTGAGGCCGGAGGATGTTGCCGTGTTCCGCGCGGTGGGATTCAAGAAGCTGAATCGCGTAATCGACAAGTTGGTGGTGGCCTGACGACCCATGGATA
>JBGTJY010000028.1:0-1866 GCA_041744855.1 Candidatus Hydrogenedentales bacterium | reverse complement strand
CGGCCAACGCGGCTGCGCCGCCGGCGAGTTTCGCGATTGCCGCGGCTTGCGATCGCCTTGGCGCGGGTTTGAGTTCGCAGGGGGCGCCGCTGTACCAACCGCCCAGGCATCGGTGAATATTGCGGACGATGAATTCGGGCTCGTCGTATATCGGTTGAAGAAATGGCCGATCGAGCAGATGTTCCGGCGGCTTGATCGCGTGAATGAGATCGTCGACGCTCGCTCCCGCGTTCATCGCATCGACCGTTCGTGCATATATTGTCGCAAGGTATTCGGCGCTCTCTTCGAGGGCCTGCCGCACACGGCTCGCCCCGAACACCGGGAGACCGTGGCCGGGCAAGAGGACTTCCGCATCGAGATTCGCCATCGTTCGGAGCGCTTCGCTCCATTCGCGGATGTAACGCTGCACCTTCTGCGGATTGCCGGCGTTTGGCGCGGCCCAGATGAACAAATCGCCCGTGCAAAGCACGCGGGATTCAGGGATGAACACCCAACTGTGGTCGTCCGTTTCGCCTTTGGCGTGACGGATCAGAAACGTTTTTCCGCCGATTTTCTGTTCCATTGCATCGCGATAAGTCAGATCCGGGTAGATCGGGTTTGTCGGCCATTCAATCGGCTGGGAGAATTGGCGTTCATTGATGACCGCGTTGTATCCCGCCGTCTCGATATACCGGTCCATGCGCCGCCGCACGTCTTCGTGGGCCACGATGGACGGCGCGGACCAACGCTTCTCGCGCGCTTCGGCCAAAAACGGCGGTAAGCCATACGCATGATCGACGTGACCGTGCGTGTAAATCGCGGTGTGAACGCGCTCGCCGGTCCACGCGCGGATGGTGTCGAAGCTCCGCTTGTGCGCGACCGGGTGAAACGACCCGGTGTCGATTAGTACTGCGCCATCGCCGGTCGTGATGACGGCGATGTTGGAGAATCCCTTGTAGAAACCGACATCGGCGGCGGTTTGTTCGATCCGATTCAGACTAACGAAGGGATGGTGGTCAGGATCGTGGGTCGAAGTCTTGCCGGTCCAAAGATCGTCCGAAAGTTGTTGCAGGGTTTTCATGTGGTTACCTCGATTGATATGTTGACGCGATCGCGTGTCACAGCGCGCGTCACCTTAGTCCCGGTCGGCGTCGGCTTCAACGTGGCCCCGGATTCATCGCATGCCGTAGAATACTGCGGTTGCGTGTGGACAGGACCAATAAGGGGGACTTCTGGATGAGCTATTGCCTGCGCGGCTTCAGTGGCTTCGTCGTCACGGGGATTGTCGGGGGATGGTTGTGGACGGCGTGCGCATTCGCGGACGGCGAGGTCACCGAGATGCCGTGGGCCCTGCGGGACCATTATTCATTCGCGGGCGACAAGGCCAAGATGCTCTTCGACGTGAAGTCGGCGGAGTGGAAGCTCGAGGTCGAAGGCCTCGGCGAGATCGTCCGGGAGGTCGGCGCGGAGGTCGTGCTCGGTAACGGGGAGACGTTTAAGCTCTCCGATCTGGAACTCGAATCCGACGTGCGGGAAAAGTTCAACGGTGGATTGGGCGCGGGGACATTCTTCGGCACGACGTTCAAGCCGCACATGGGCCTGCAGATTCGCTGCGCCGTCGCGCGCTACACGAATTTGCCGTTTCTGATGGTGTACATCCGCGCGACGAACGTTAGCGATGCGCCCGTCAGCATCGCAGCGATCCGTCCCGCCGTCATCCAGCCCGGCAACATTTCGAATCTGGATTCGGACTTGATAGTGAGCCGCGTCCCCGTGACGCTTCGCGGTCAATTCCCGGTTGCCCACGAGGGCCGCGAATCCACGATGTATCAATTCGAATTGCCCCAACGCGGTGTGACGATTGGGCTCGGCATTTTGCAGAGCGGC
>JBGTJY010000027.1:0-2671 GCA_041744855.1 Candidatus Hydrogenedentales bacterium | reverse complement strand
ATCACGAGCAGCGATCTCAATAATCGCAATCGCGCAATCGGCGATCTAGCCGAAACGACCTACCCGTACGACGTTAACGGTGACGGCGTGCTAGAGGACGTCCCGTTCTATACGCAGCCGGATGGCTCTCAAGTGGTCAACAACAGCATCACCTCCCTCATGCTCGACGCGCTGGCTTCACCGGGTCCTGACGGGGCCTTTAATCTGGAAGGCGTGTTGCTGGACAACGGCGACGGCGATCGTATTAGCGTCGTGTTCGATTTCCTGAACAGCCTCGAAGAAAGCGAACTGCTCAGTGCGCCGCGCGTGACCACCATGAACCAGAAGCCCGCCGTCATCGCCGACATTCGGACCGAGTACTTCATCACGGGTATCTTCAACAACGTACAAGTGACGGACGCAGGCTTCGGCGGGCAACCGACCACGGTCGTTTCGCAGACGAAAACTCCCACGCCGTTCACTTTCGGCATTACGTTGTCCGTGACGCCGCAAATAGCGGGCGACGATCAAGTGCGCCTCTGGCTGAATCCACAAGTCACCACGCTGGTCGGCCAAACGACCATTCCGCAGACGCTCATCTTCGAGGGTGAGACGATCACCGATTTCCTGATCCTGCCGGAGACGTCAATTCAATCGGTGTGGACAAACGTGATCGTGAACGACGGCGATACGCTGGTGCTCGGCGGATTGGTTACCGACAACACGATTAAGGGCGAAGAGAAGTTCCCCTATTTGGCTGACATCCCCGTGCTTGGTTATTTCTTCCGCGGGAAATCGAGCGAAGTCCGTCAGGCGAGTTTGCTGATTTTCGTGACGCCGGACATCATCGACACGACGGGTGCGCGCTACTTTGAGTCGGGAGCCGGCTCCCCGCGATAACTCTCTCAATCGCGGATAAGCGATACAATGCACGGGCGACCCGGAACTCGGGCCGCCCGTTTTGTCTCAGTGGCCGATTCGAATTCCATGCTCTACGCCGGGTACACGCTCCTGTGGACGGTCGTTGCGCCAGTGCTTGCGCTCGTCCTCGTTGTGCGGGGGAGGCATCGTGCGCTATTGCGACGCTTCTGGCCCGAGGCGCCGCCGTCCACTTCGGCGCCGCAGTTCGCTTCTGGATCAATTTGGGTGCACGCGTGCAGCGTGGGCGAAGTGCGCACGGCGCTGCCGATCGCGAACGCCCTCCGTCAACGTTTTCCGGGAGCGCCCCTCGTGATCACCGTATCGACGGTGACGGGCCGTGCCCTGGCGCTGGAATCTTTTCAAGGCATCGCGAGCGTCACGTGGCTGCCGTTCGATCACCCCTGGCTAACTCGCCGATTTGTGCGTCGGCTCGCGCCTCGATTGTTGCTCATCCTCGAGACGGAGTTGTGGCCGGCGTTGATTCGCGAATGCGCCGCGGCGGGCGTGCCTGTGGCGATCGTCAACGGCAGGATCAGCGACAAGCATCTCGCGCGATACCGGCGCATCCTGCCGCTGATGCGAACGTTCGTGCCGCGTATTTCCGCAGCGGGAGTACAAAGCGAAACGTATCGCGGCCGCTTCATTGAATTTGGGTTGGATGCAGGCCGTATTCTCGTGACTGGCAACACAAAATTCGATGGCGCGCCAGAGCCAATCCCGAATGAATCGCTGAGCGCGCTGCGGGCGCAGTGCGGCTTCGGCGCGGACGATCGCGTCGTCGTGTTCGGCAGTACGCGTCCCGGCGACGAGGCCCGGGCGGCGTCTTGCTGGCGCGAGTTGAGGGGAGCGTACCCAAGTCTCCGGTTCGTCATCGCGCCGAGACATCTTGACCGGGCCGACGAGGCGGCCGCAGCTTTTGGGGAAGGCGTGGCGCGGCGATCCGCGGGCGTCTATCGCTCGAACGCCCGAATTCTACTCGTCGATACGCTGGGCGAACTCATTCATTTTTACGCGATGTCCGACGTTGCGGTCATCGGCGGCAGTTTCAGTCCGGAAGTTCAGGGACACAACCCGATCGAGCCCGCGGCGTTGGGTGTTCCGGTCCTTTTCGGTCCGCGCATGCGCAATTTCGCCGACGCGGCGGAGCTTCTCGTGAGCGGGGGCGGCGCGCGACGTGTCGCGGATGACGACGAGCTAGTCAAGAATTTGCGCGCTCTCTTGAATGACCACTCGACGCGAGTCGAGATGGGGCAACGCGCCCGCAACGTTGTGGTGGAAAATCGCGGCGCCATTGCGCGTACGTTGGACTTTCTGAGTCCCCTGTTCACCAACGAATCGGCGCCAACGGACATTGCGAATGTTCAATCTTAGGTCCGGCAACCGCTCGGAAGCGGCGCACGCGGCCGTGTTTATGGCTCCGGCGCTCCTCGTGTTGTTCGCGTTTGGGATTTTGCCAACGGCCTACGCGTTCTACTTGAGTTTCCATGAAGCCGAAGGACGAGAACTTAGCTACGTGGGCGCCGAAAATTTCGCCGAAGCGTTGCAGGGCGAGGCGTTCTGGGACAGCGTGGGGGTCACGGTGTACTACGCGGCGGGCGTCATTCCCGTCACGATCGGGCTTAGCCTGGTGTTCGCGTTCATGCTGCATCGGGTTGCGCGTTTTCACCATTTCTACCGCACGGTGTTTTTCCTTCCATACGTCACGTCGATCGTCGCGGCGGCCATGATCTGGCGGACATTCTTCGAGCCGCGGGTCGGCCGCGCCAATCAC
>JBGTJY010000026.1:0-3955 GCA_041744855.1 Candidatus Hydrogenedentales bacterium | reverse complement strand
GCTGCCGCGAGTGGCGCTGCTCTGACCGGCGCTGCAATGACTGGCGCCGCTTTGGGCTCTGCCGCAGGTCCGGTGGGTGCGGTTGTCGGATTGGCTGCCGGCGCGGTGATCGGTGGCTTGGCCGGCAAAGGCATCGCCGAGAAAATCGATCCGACGGTGGAAGACACGTATTGGCGCACGAATCACTCGACGCGTCCGTACGCCGATCCGAGTGTTCCGTACGACGCATATGAACCAGCGTATCGCACCGGCTACGAAGGCTATGGACGTTATGAAGGCCGCGCGTTCGACGAGGTCGAGCCGGACCTTCGCAACGACTACGACCGTATCCGCGACAGGAACTCGAGCCTCGAATGGCCCAAGGCCAAAGAGGCCGCGCGCGATGCGTGGAATCGCATCGAGACTGCAATACCGGGCGACGCCGATAACGACGGCCGGTAAGGCCCTCCTTATTTGAGAGGCCTCGCGAGCGAGGATTCCGGAGAGAAAACCGGCATCCTCGCTCGCATCTTTTTTATTCCGTGGAGCAATGTGCCGCGTTAGACTGTTGCGTAACGCAGGCTGGAAGCCTGCCCTACAATGCGCGCCTGATTTTTTGTAGTGCAGGCTTCCAGCCTGCGTTTGTCCCGAGTCCAACGATAATTTCGTAATGCTTGACTCGCTCCGCCCGTTTCGATTTACTTGCGGCTTCCGTTTCCAGGTCGAAAGAGGAGCTCGCATGGACGATCGGCATCATCACGAGGACCATCCGCATGTCGTCAGTCGGAATGCGCGATATGGCCTGATTCTCTTCGCGTTGTACGTCGCGCTCTACGCCGGGTTCATGGTGCTCGCCGTATTTCGCACGGAGCTCATGGGCAAGTCCGTTCTGCTCGGACTGAACCTGGCCATCGCCTATGGCTTCGGGCTGATCGTCGCCGCGCTCGCGTTGGCGCTGATCTACATGGCGCTCTGCCGGCCCCTCGCGCGAACGGACGACGCGCCGACGAACGGCGTGGCGAAGGGCGGCGCCTGATGCTCTACGAAACTTCCATGACCGCGGTGGCGGTCTTCGGCTTCCTCGTTGTGGTCGTGCTGGGTCTGTCATTTTTGCTTGCGGGGCGCGGCCAGACGGCGAAGGGCTATTACACGGCCCACGGCACGATTCCCTGGGCGGTCAACGGGTTCGCATTCGCGGGCGACTATCTATCCGCCGCGTCGTTCCTGGGCATCTGCGGGCTCATCGCGTTCTACGGCTATGACGGATTCCTTTACTCCGTCGGCTATCTCGCGGGGTGGATCGTCGCGTTGCTCGTCATCGCCGAGCCGATCAAGCGTCTCGGCAAATTTACGTTTGCCGACGCGATGGATAGCCGTTTCGACTCGCGCGCGATTAAGCTCGCCGTTGCGATCTCGACCCTCGTTGTCAGCGCGTTCTATTTGATCCCGCAGATGGTCGGCGCCGGCGCGCTCATCACGCCGCTGCTCGGGCTGCCGCACTACGCCGGCGTCATTGCCGTCGGCATCGTGGTCACGTTGATTGTCGTCACCGCGGGCATGGTGTCGACCACGTGGGTGCAATTCATCAAGGGGTCGTTGCTGGTCGTGTTTTGCGCGGTGCTCACCGTGATGATTTTGTTCCGCGGATTCACAACTGCTCCCGCGCCGCTCACGACGGATCGTGCCACATTGGAAAGCGATCCGGACGTTACGAGTGTCGAAGAGGCATGGCCCGGAAAGCCGTATGCGAAAGTCGTGCATGCCGACGGCGCCGAAGCGATCTGGCGCATGAACTCGGATACATGGATCGAGACGCAGAGCGTAACGGTTCTGCCCGACGGCACGAAGACGATCAACGGGCGGCCGCAATCCGCGGAGAACGATCTGAAGCCGATCGGCGCAGTGACCGCGTTGCCTGGAGGCATCACGGAGACCGGACCGGTGGGACCATTCGAGTTTATCCGCGTGCTGCGCGAATCGTCGATCGTGACGTGGACCAAGGACACGTTGACCAGCGCGGACGGCACGACGACGAACGTCTATTGGCCCACGACGAAACTGGGCAACGACTTGCTCACGCCCGGCGGCTACTTCTCCGGAATTCGCTCGGAGCGTTTCGCGGACAAGCTCGATTTCATTTCGCTCATGCTCGCGCTGTTCTGCGGGACGGCCTCGTTGCCGCACATTCTCATTCGCTACTACACCGTGAAGGACCAGGCATCCGCGCGCAAGAGCACGGTCGTCGGCATCGCCGCGATCGGGTTCTTCTACGTGCTGACGTTGTACCTCGGCCTCGGTGCGATGACGAGCGGCGCGATGGACGTGACGGACAACAACATGGCCGCGCCGTTGCTCGCGCGATCGTTCAACGAGTGGATGTTCGCGATCATTTCGGCCATCGCATTCACCACCGTCCTCGGCACCGTCGCGGGGCTGATCATGGCCGGGTCCGGCGCGGTCGCGCACGACCTCTGCGAGAACGTGCTGAAAATCCCCATGACCGACCATCAAAAGGTGCTCTACGGGAAGGCCGTCGCCCTCGTGCTCGGCGTGGCCGCGATGGCCCTGGGGATCATGTTCAAAAGTTTCAACGTCAGCTTCTTAGTCGGCTGGGCATTCAACATCGCCGCGTCCGCCAACCTGCCCTCGCTCGTCATGATGCTGTTCTGGCGCCGCACGACCAAGCAGGGCATCGCCTGCGCAGTGACGGTCGGCCTGCTCAGCTCGCTCGCCTGGGTCCTACTCTCCGGCGACACCTACTCAAAAGTCTACGGCTGGGACCCCGCGACGTCGATTGTACCGTTCAGCCAACCCGCGTTGGTGACCATACCGCTTGGATTTCTGACGCTCGTGGTCGTGTCGCTGCTGACGCCGAAGCCGGCGCATTCGGTGGCGGAGGAGTTGGCGGAGGGGTGATCGGCGCACTGGGTCAGGCGTTCTATAACCGAGACGCCTTGCGCATCTGTAACTGCTAGGGCATTATCCTGAACATGCCAGCGTTCGTCGAAAACGGTCCGGACATCCCGGATTCGCTTCTCCAACAACACGAAGACGGGAAACTTGTCTTCTTTTGCGGTTCAGGAATTTCGTACCCCGCTGGGCTGCCGACGTTCAAGGGCCTAGTGGAAAGCATCTACGAGACGTTGTACACGCCGATGCTTCCGGACGAAGAGGTGGCGTTCAAAGCATTCCGGTATGACACGACTCTCGATTTGCTCGAGCGCCGATATACCGGTGGTCGGATTGCTGTGCGGTCCGCATTGGAAAAGATTCTAAATCCAAAATGGCGCAAAAAAGGTGCAACTGCAACTCATGAAGCGTTGTTGCGTCTGGCCACTGATCGAAATAAACGGGTACGTCTCGTAACAACGAACTTCGACACGATATTCGAGCGCGTTATAAGAAGAGAAAAATTGCAAGTACCGAGTTTTGCCGCGCCTCTATTGCCTATTCCGAAGCCAAGCCGCTGGCATGGTGTGGTCTATTTACACGGTCTTCTCCGTCCGCTCGATGTCATTGCATTGCATCAACTTGTTCTAACCAGTGGGGACTTTGGGCTGGCTTATCTAGTCGAGCGTTGGGCGGCGCGATTTGTAAGTTACTTACTGGGAAACTACACGATTTGCTTTGTTGGGTATTCTCTGAACGACCCGGTACTTCGATACATGATGGACGCGATAACAGTCGATGAATTGATGGGAGAGGCTCATCCCGAAGCTTACGCGTTCGGCGGCTACTACGATGCGAACAGCGAGAAGGACCGAGTTGAGTGGAAAGCAAAAGGTGTAACCCCGCTTCTTTACAAAATTTCTGAAGGCTTAAATGGCCATTCGGCGTTGCACTTGACGCTGCAACGGTGGTCAGAAACTTACCGAGATGGTGCACGTGGAAAGAAAATGATAGTTAGTCAACATGCACACACTCCCCCGCTAACTACTACCAGAACCGACTTCGCGGTCGGGCGCATGCTCTGGGC
>JBGTJY010000025.1:0-2504 GCA_041744855.1 Candidatus Hydrogenedentales bacterium | reverse complement strand
CCCCGCTACTCGATTGGGACTTTTCGGGCAGGTAGGGAACGCTGTGTGAAAGTTGACGATCGTTCCGTGCCTGGTCTCCAACTTCCAATCCGCTTCGCTCATCGCGTAAGATAGCGCACTTTCAGGTTTTATCCCCCCGCCTTGCGCTATGGATCAATCTAAACTTCGTGAACTTTTGCATGCGGTCGCGTCCGGCGATACATCGCCGGATGCGGCCGCTGAACGTTTGAAGACGCTGCCCTACGAGGACCTGGGGTTCGCGAAGGTCGATCATCACCGACACCTTCGCCAGGGGTTCTTCGAGACAATTTTCGCGCACGGGAAGACGCCGGAACACGTAGTCGAGATCGTGTCCCGCATGCGCGACCACGGGAGCAATGTGCTCGCGACGCGCTGCTCGCAGGCGGTCGTCGACGCGGTACTCGAGGTGCATGGCGACGCAGCGCACCACGAGGCCGCGCGGTGCATCAGTATCACGCAGCATCCGCCCAAGCGGCTCGACGGTTATATTGTCGTAGCTTGTGCGGGCACCTCGGATATCCCCGTGGCGGAGGAAGCAGCCGTCACGTGTGACTTCATGGGCAATCGCGTCGAGCGCGTGTATGACGTCGGCGTCGCGGGGTTGCACCGTTTGCTCGGGCAGCAGCCGATTTTGTCGCAGGCGAATTGCATTGTCGTTTGCGCGGGCATGGAAGGGGCGCTTGCGAGCGTTGTTGCCGGGTTGGTCGATGCGCCGGTGGTTGCCGTGCCGACGAGTGTGGGCTACGGCGCGAATTTTCATGGTCTCGCGGCGCTGCTCACGATGTTGAATTCGTGCGCGTCGGGTGTCGCCGTTGTGAACATCGATAACGGTTTTGGCGCGGGCACCATGGCCGGAATTATCAATCGCCTCGCGAACGGAGTCCGCGGATGAAGACGCTCTATTTCGACTGTTTCTGCGGCGCGAGCGGCGACATGATCCTCGGCGCGTTGATCGATGCGGGCGTGCCGTTCGAGACGGTGCGCGATGCCCTGGCGACGTTGCCGGTGGAGGGATATCGGCTCAGCGCGCGACGGGTGAATAAAAAAGGGATCATGGCGACGAAATTCGATGTGGACGTGAATGGCGCACACGCGCACGAACACGGACACTCGCACGAGCATTCGCATGAGCATGGCCACGCGCACGGACACGAACACAAGCATTCGCACGAACACAAGCATTCGCATGAACACGGGCATTCGCATGAACACGGGCATTCGCACGAGCATGGGCACTCGCATGAGCAAGCCCACTCGCATGAGCATGGACAGGCCCACACCCATTCGCACGAGCATGGGCATCAACCGCATCGGCATCTGGCCGACATCAGCAGGATGATCGAGGCGAGCAAGCTGCCTGAAGACGTGAAGCGGGCGAGTGTGGCGACGTTTCGCCGGATCGCTGAGTGCGAGGCGGAGGTGCACGGCAGCAGGCCGGAGAAGGTGCACTTTCACGAGGTGGGCGCGGTCGATTCCATCGTCGATATCGTCGGCGCTCATGTGGCGCTGCATGCGTTGAAGCCGGAGCGGATTTTGTCGTCGCCGCTGCACGTGGGATCCGGCACCGTGAAATGCGCGCATGGGGTGATGCCCGTGCCCGCACCTGCGACCGCGCTATTGCTCAAGGGCGTGCCGAGTTATGGTGGCGATGTGTTGGGCGAACTCGTGACGCCGACGGGCGCGGCGCTCATCGCGCAATTGGCGACGGGTTACTGCGCGATGCCGCAGATGACGATCGATAAGATTGGCGTCGGCAGCGGGACGAAGGATTTGCCGGATCGGCCGAACGTATTGCGCGTGATGATTGGCGAAATGGCGGCTGGCGCGGGGGCGGAGATGGTCACCGTGATGGAGTCAAATATCGACGACATGAATCCGCAGTTGCTGCCGGTGCTTATCGAGCGGCTGCTGCAGGAGGGCGCGCGGGATGCGTTCTTGACCCCCGTTGCGATGAAAAAAGGTCGACCCGGTCACTTGATCACGGTCGTTGCGGACGCCGATCGCAGCGATCGGCTTGCGCGCGTGCTGTTCGAGAATTCGACGACGCTCGGCGTGCGGATGCGGCAGGAGCGGCGGATTTGTCTCGAGCGGGAGTGGAAGACGGCGAAGACCGAGTGGGGCAAGGTGCGCGTGAAGATCGGGCGATTGGGCAACGAGCGATTGAACGTGGCGCCGGAGTTTGAGGATTGCGCTCGGGTGGCGAAGGAGGCCGGAGTCGCGCAGAAGCGGGTTTACGAGCAAGCGATGGCCAAAGCCGTGGAAGGGGAATTGGCGGATGAGTGAACGAGTCGCGCTGTACCCGGGCAGTTTCGATCCGCCGACGTTTGGGCATGTCGATATTATTGAGCGCGCCGCGAAGGTGTTCGACACGCTGATTGTGGCTGTCGCTTGGAACAGCGAGAAGAGCGGGTTGTTCACGCCGGACGAGCGGATGGAGATGTTGCGCGGGGTAACGAGCCACGTGAAGAACGTCGAGATCGCGA
>JBGTJY010000024.1:0-5081 GCA_041744855.1 Candidatus Hydrogenedentales bacterium | reverse complement strand
CGCCATCGCCGGCGGCGCGGAAGAGGTCCTCGTCCCCGAATCGCCTACGAACGTAGAGGAACTCGCCCGCTCCCTTCGCGAAGGCCACGCCAAAGGCAAGACCTCCAGCATTGTCGTCGTTGCCGAAGGCGACGAAGCAGGCAGCGCCTTCGAGATCGCCAAGCGCGTAGGCGAACTCGCGGAATACACCGGCACTCGTGTCGTAGTACTAGGTCACCTGCAACGCGGCGGCGTCCCCAGCGCGTTCGACCGAATCCTCGCGAGCCGCCTCGCGGTCCGCGCCGTCGAAGCCCTCGTCAACGGCGAAAGTGCGAAAATGGTCGGCGTCAACGCAAACGAAGTCGTCCTCCGTCCCCTCTCCGACGCCTGGGAAGCAGTCCAAACCTTCGACCGAGCGTACCTCGACTTAGCCCACATCCTGGCCCGATGACTCCGCCCCGACCCCGAATCCCCTCGTGCTCGTGCTCGTCATCGTAATCGTAATCGAAAGAACCCCAACGCCAACCCTAAACCCCATCAATCTGGCAAAATCCCCCAATTATCCTCCCCATCCCCAAATAAACGTTTTGGAATCGGCGGATGTCTCATCCTACGAAGCACCAAAAACAAGAAATACCCCCACAGCCACCAGGATCCGGTGTGAACGCTGTAGCCGTTGAAGCGGAAACGGCGACCGTGCCGCCCGACGCCGCGCTCGTTCAGCGCGCGCAAACCGGCGACATGGCCGCTTTCGAAGCGCTCTACCGCGCCCATTGCGGGCGTGTGCACGCGCTGTGTCTGCGCATGACGCGCAACGCAGCCGAGGCCGAGGACCTAACGCAGGAGGCATTCGTGCGAGCCTGGCGAAAATTGGAATCGTTCCGGGGCGAGAGCGCGTTCACGACGTGGCTCCACCGCCTCACCGTGAATCTCGTGCTGACGAATCGCCGCGCGCACACCCGGCGCGCCGAACGTGTCACCTCGACCGACGACCTCACACCGTTCGATGCGGGCGGCCGCGAATTGCCGGCAGGCACCAGCCTCGACCTGGAACAAGCGATCGCGCAATTGCCTGTCGGCGCGCGCCGCGTGTTCGTGCTGCACGACGTCGAAGGTTATCGTCACCACGAAATCGCCGACATGCTCGGCCTCGCCGTCGGCACCACCAAGGCCCAGCTCCACCGCGCGCGCCGCATCCTCAGAAAGGCCCTCGCATGAACTCCCCTTGCGACTACGTTCTGGTCCGTCTCGACGACTACGTCGACGACGCGCTCACCTCGCATGAACGCGCCGAGTGCGACGCGCATCTCAAGCAATGCGCGGCCTGCGCAGAAGAATTGGGCGGCCTGCGCGATCTGCTCGATCGCGCCCGTGCCCTGCCGAAGTCGATCGAACCCAAGCGCGACCTCTGGCTAACCGTCGCCGGTCGCATCAATGGAAACGTCGCCGAGTTTCCCGAATCACGCAACCCCCGGAAGTTCGCGCTGCGCTTTGCGCAAGTCGCCGCCGCAGCGGCACTCGTCTTCGCAGGTTTACTCCTCGCATCGAGACAAGAACCGGCCGAGACGCCGATCTCCGACGAGCGCCCCTTCACCCAAGTCGAACAGGAATATCTCAAAGCCCGCGAAGATTTACTCGCCGAACTCTACGCCGATAGCGCATCATTGCCGCCCGGCGCAATCGCCACAGTCGAGGAAAACCTGCGCATCATCGATAGCGCCGTGTCCGAAATTCGCGTCGCGCTCGCGGATGATCCGGACAACCCGCAACTCGAACGCATGCTCGTCGCCACATTCAAAAGCCAGGTCGACCTGCTACAACAAGCCGTATACCTCGCGCACGAGAGTTGAACGACACTACAGATCGTAAGGAGGGGCACGATGAAATTCAGGGAAAGCAACAAGGTCGGAATTTGGGCAATGGCGCTCTTGCTTCCATTCGGAACCGCGTGGGCCGATCGCGCGATTGATGAGACGAAACCCTTTAACCCGGGCGGCAATCTCGAAATCCGGATCGTCTCCGGCTCGCTCGTCATCGTCGGCTCGAACAGCAACGAGATTCACGTGAAAGGCACGCTGGGCGACGACGTCGAAGAGTTCATTTTCGAAATCGACGACGACGAAGCGCAAATTCGCGTCAAACTCCCGGACCGCAAGCGAAACATCCGGGGAGATGCGCGGCTCGAAATCAGTGTCCCCGCCGACTGCAATATTTCCGCCAACACGATCAGCGCCCCCCTGACCGTTCGCGGAATCACCGGCGAAGAAATTGAATTGCAAGTCATCAGCGGCAAAATCGTCGTCGAAGACTGCGCAGGCGAAATCGACGCGGAAACCGTCAGCGGCAACATCCTCATCGACGGCAACCACTCCGCCGTCAGCGCCGAGACGGTCAGCGGCACCATCGAAATAAACGGCGCCGGACAAGAAGTCGACGCCAACACCGTCAGCGGCGGCATCAAGGTCAACGGCGGCGATCTCACGGAATGCCAGATGGAGGCGCTCTCCGGCTCGATTCGTTACGAAGGCGGCCTCGCCCCCGCGGGACAACTCGACGTCGAAGCCTTCAGCGGCGCCGTCGAAATCCTCTTCAACCAAGAGGTTCAGGGCCGCTACGAGATCGAAACCTTCAACGGCCGCATCGAGAATTCCTTCGGCCCCGAGCCGCAACGCAAGAACCGCTTCGGCCCCGGCTACCAGCTCAAGTTCAACCACGGCGACGGCGACGCCGAAATCAACATCAACACCTTCAGCGGCAGGGTCGTCCTCAAGACGAAGTGATCGTTTCATTCCTGGTCAAGTCATTCCGGCGCAGGCAGCAATCTCTCCCTTAACCTATCGGCCGACCTTTGTAGCGCTGCTTTCCAAGCGGCGCGAACGATTCGTAGTCGACATCAACGAGACGCGCCGCTTGAAAAGCAGCGCTACAAATAACCGACTTCGCGGCTTTGTAGTGCAGGCTTCCAGCCTGCTCCCCCGGCGCCATCACTCCACCCCCTCAAATCCGTTATCATTCCTGAACCATCCTACTCGGGGCCTCATCCAAATGCAGCGCGTCTTGGTCACCGGCGGCGCCGGATTCATCGGCTCGCACGTCTGCGAACGCCTGATATCCCGAGGCGATTGCGTCGCCTGCGTCGACAACTTCGACGATTTCTACCCCCGCGCAATCAAAGAACAAAACGTCGCGCAACTTCGCTCGAACGATCGCTTCAGCCTCCGCGAACTCGACATCCGCGACCGCGATCGCTTACTCGCGGCGTTTCGCGATTTCGCGCCCACCGTCGTCGTACATCTCGCGGCCCGCGCCGGCGTGAGGCCCTCGCTCGAAAACCCGCGCCTCTACTACGACGTGAACATCAACGGCACGCAAAACGTCTTCGACGCCAGCGTGGAATTGAAAGTCTCGCACGTGGTCGCAGCATCCAGCTCATCCGTGTACGGCAGCATCAAAGTGACGCCGTTTCACGAAGCCATGGAAATCGCCGAGCCGCTCAGCCCCTACGCCGCGAGCAAACGCATGACCGAACTCATGGCCCACGTCGCGCACCACACGCAAGGCCTCAACGTCACGATGCTGCGCTTCTTCACGGCCTACGGTCCGCGCCAACGCCCCGACATGGCGATCCACAAATTCACGCGACTCATCGAATCGGGACAGCCCGTGCCCATGTTCGGCGACGGCTCGACCCGCCGCGACTACACCTACATCGACGACATCGTCGACGGAGTCATCCGCGCGGTCGATCGCCCGTTGCCTTACGAAATTATCAACCTTGGCGAAGAACGCACGACCGCGTTGCGCACGCTCATCGAAACCATCGGCGCAGCGCTCGGAATGCCAGTGCGCATCGATGCGCAGCCCCTGCAAACCGGTGACATGGCCATCACGTTCGCAAGCGTGGACAAGGCGCGCGCCCTGCTCGGGTATAAGCCTTCAGTGACGCTCGAGGAAGGCGTCCGCCGTTTCGTCGAATGGCATCGCGCGCAACACGCGCCGTCCACCAACCTGCGTCAAGCCTCGCCCTGAAACGTCGCGAGAATTTCCTTCGCGTACACCGGCGCAGTGCCGACCTTACCGACCACCACGCTCGCCGCATGATTTGCGAGAACAGCCGCGTCTTCCACTGACGTCCCAGTCGCGAGCGCCGCGCTGAACACCGCGATCACGGTATCGCCCGCGCCAGAAACGTCGTACACCTCCCGAGCCTTCGCCGGCACGTGAAGCGCCAATTCGCCCTGCCTAAATAGCGCCATCCCGCGTGCCCCAAGCGTCACCAGCAAATACTCAGGCCGCCATCGACGCTCGAGCGTCTCGACGACCTCACCCAGTGCAGCATCGTCACGAACCACATCCGCACCGTCCCGGAAATAAATCCCCGCAAGCGCGAACGCCTCCTGACGATTCGGTGTCAACACCGTCAACCCCGGAACATCGTGCGCATGCGCCGGATGCGGATCCAGCGCCACCGGAATCCCGCACTCCTGGCCCAATGCCGCAATCCGCGACAACAACTCCTTCGAGACAACGCCCTTCGCGTAATCCTCGACGACGATCGCATCGATCGCTTTCGCACGCGCAGCGGACGCGACCCGATCGAACAGCGCACGTTCAGTCGACTGCGCAATGGGCGCCGACTCTTCCCGATCGATGCGAACGACCTGCTGCGTGCCCGCCATCACCCGCGTCTTCTGCGTCGTCTGGCGAGTCGAGTCGCACAGAAGACCAGTGGCATCGGCGCTCAGACTTTGAAGAATATCCCGCAGCCGCTCCCCAGCCGCATCGTCGCCCACGACGCCAAATGGAAAAGCCGAAATGCCCAGCGTGGAAAGCGTCCGCAGCACATTCGCCGCGCCGCCCGGTTCCGCCGTCTCACGATTCACGGCAACGACCGGCACCGGCGCTTCCGGGGAAATCCGCGACGCCGTTCCCCAAATATACCGGTCCAGCATGAAATCGCCGACGACCGCGACGCGTCCCCCACGGATGCGTGCGAGCAGCGACTCAGCTTCCCGCGCGGTCACGCGAATGCGGGTTTGCGCGCGCGAATCAAAAACTGCTCGCCCATGATCCGCCACGCGATCGGCACGCGCAAATACAAC
>JBGTJY010000023.1:0-8978 GCA_041744855.1 Candidatus Hydrogenedentales bacterium | reverse complement strand
AGCGTGGTGGATTTACCGCTACCGGTCACGCCGCAGACTAGGAATAGTCCGCGATGCGCGTTGGCGAGGTTGCGGATCGTTTCTGGCAAATTGAGTTGATCGAAGGGTACCGGCTTTTCGGGAATGAATCGGAGCGCCAACGCCATCGCGCCCATCTTGATGTAACCGCTGCAGCGCAAATAGCCGATGCCCGCGAGGTGATATTGGAAGCTGACTTCGCGATCGACGTTGAGCTTCTCGACTTCCGTCTCGCCGCCGAGCTGGAACACGACGTTGCGCATGTCGTCGGCGCTCAATTGGTCCATGGGTAGCGGCATCAAGTCGCCATCAAGGCGGATGTAGGGCGGCGAGCCGGCGCGCAGGTGGATGTCCGAGGCGTTCTTCTGGAGCATTTGCTCGATCATCACGTTCATGTTGAAGTCGGTCTGCCTGAACTTGTGGACCGTGACTTCCCACGAAAGCGATCGCATTGGACCCGAGCAATGGTCCACGACGATTTTGTCGACCGGGAGCAGTTGGCGGATTTGCTTCCATTCGAACGGGGGCAGCGAAATCGAGCATTGGCCGTTGTTCACGACGACGGTGTTGGGAATGCGCGCTTTTGTGAGTTGCTCGCTCAGCGCGGCGGAATCGATGCCTTCTTTGCTATTGAAGGTGATTTTGAATTGGTCGACCCGCTTCGTGATGTCGGCGGCGCGCGCGCGGATTTCGGCGTTGGCGGCCTTGAGCGAGAATTCTTCGGGGTTTCCCATTGCGCGCGTCATTTCGCGCACGCCGGTCTCGAATAAGTCGAAGATGGTACTGGTGGATTTCGTACCGATTACCATGATGAATACAACACTCCCAGCCTAAACGAGCGCAACCAGGAGCAGCCCCGGATCGCAGTCAAGCACGCCCTTAGGAATGTAACATACTGCGCGGATCATTTCTATTTTGGGGGATTCCGGCGGGGCGTAACGCAGTCCAAACCTAACGTCTGTGGCCGAATTGCCGTGAACCGGACGAAGGCGTAGGATGTTGTGCGGATATATCGAGCGACGCGCCTATCCGTTGTCCTGAAACGGAGGTCCTCCATCATGGTTACCCGCCTCATGCTCTTGGTCGGCCGGGTGCGATCTGGAGAGTACATCGACGCGCGAAGATATGCTGGTGGTCCACGAGTGGGGTACGTTCACCGCACTGCAGGATTCGCAGGGCAATGCGATCGGCGGCATCAATACCGACGACGAACCGGTCCCGGACTTCGTTCATAGGATCGCGGACAATCGTTTCGTACTTATCGACACAAATTCAGTCTTTCCCCCAGGTCAGTTCCAAGGCGCCCCGCGATGCCATCCGGACGTCGTTCTGCGGCTCGAAACGCCGGTGACGTATTTCTACCCACCGCGTGCGGCCAATGCGGGAATGGTCATTGAAGTGAAGGCGGCGTTCCTCGGCGGTTGGTTGACCGAGTACTATCCGCACGCGGTCGCCGTCGCGCCCGGCGTGAATAACAATGGTCCCAGGTTCGGACCCATCACGCCAGAGACGACCGGAACGCTCACTTGGCAGAATGTGCAACTCGCTGTCGAGGCGGATGGACCCGAAACGGACTCGCACGTTTGGACTGCGCCGCGCGCCGTCAACGCTACCCAAATTGCAGCCAACGGCGAGTCGGAACGGTATCTCTTCTATCGCGGCGTAGGGAACGTTCAAGCGCCGCTGAGCATCGTGACGCGGTCGGCCGACAGCCTGCTCGAAGTCCGAGCGGCATCTGAACTTCCAACCAGCAATCTCGATATATCCAAACTTTGGCTGGCCGATGTACGTGGCGATGGCGCCGTAGCGTTCCGAGAAGCGGGGCCGATTACTATTGACGCCGATCACGAGAAGGTGCATCACTCCTTCAACGCGCGATTTGCCGATGCGGAGTACGAGAAAGGGAATTTGTCGGCGCTTCGAGCGAGCATGAAGGCTGTGTTGATGAACGAGGGCCTTTATGCGGACGAGGCCGAGGCCATGCTCAACACGTGGGAACTTTCCTATTTCAAAAGTGAGGGGCTCCGGCTTTTTTTCACCGTCCCGCAAGAGTGGACCGATTACGTGTTGCCGCTCGAACTCTCGGTTGCTGCGGATATCACCCGCGTGATGATTGGACGCATCGAGATCGTCTCCGCGAAGCAACTCGATCTGCTGGACCAGCTTGCGCGCGAGGCGGATGGCCTTGACTATTTGTCGTTGCAAGAAACGTTACGGCGGTTGTATCGAGAATTTAAGATACGCACCACCAGCGATCTGGCCGAATTTGCCGAGAGCTCTCCGGGCGTGGCGACGCTTCCGGCGGCTTACTCGACTTACCTCGCGCTCGGCCGTTTTCGGAATGCCTTAATTCTGAATGCGTTTGAGCAGAGCCGCGACGACAGATTGGAAGCGTTCATCGACAATCTGGGCTTACACGCGTACCAGGTGCACCAAGGGTCGTTGTGACGCAGACTTCGCGCTCAAACTGAGCTAGTCGACGTTCAGGCCGTATTTTTGCATTCGGTAGCGTAATGAACGCGGGGTTAGGCCGAGTAGTTCCGCTGCTTTCTTTTGGGAGTGGCGGCCTCGGTCGAGGGCTTGTTGGATCAGATTTGACTCGATGTCCGCGATGAGACCCTCAAGGTCGAGACCGTCGAGCGGCAGATCATCGGGCGCCTCGGCGCGGACTGCTGGCGCGCTGGTGACGGCTGTCGGCAACTCGGCGGCGGTGATTCCGCGATCGGGACATAGCGCGACTGCGCGTTCGATCACGTTCTCGAGTTCGCGCACGTTGCCGGGCCAGGCGTATTGCTGTAGCGCCGACATTGCATCCTCGGCGATTTCGACGGGCACGCGGCCGAGCTTGCTCGAGTGGGCCTTCACGAAATGGCGCGCGAGCAGGGGAACATCGTCGCCGCGTTCGCGTAACGGCGGGACGGTCAGTGGAATGACGTTCAGGCGATAGTACAGATCCTCGCGAAACGCGCCTTGTTGCGCCAGCTTCTCCAAGTTGCGATTGGTCGCGGAGACGACGCGCACATCCACGGTGACGCCTGCGGTGCCGCCTACGGGCATCACGACGTTGTCATCGAGTACACGCAGGAGTTTCACCTGCAACGGCATAGGCATTTCGCCGATCTCGTCGAGAAAAAGAGTCCCGCCGTGCGCCATCACGAATAGGCCGGTTTTGTCTTCAATTGCACCGGTAAACGAGCCTCGCTTGTGGCCGAACAACTCGCTTTCGAGCAGGTTCTCGGGGATCCCGCCGCAATTGATCGCGACGAACGGCTTCGCGCTGCGCGGGCTGAGCTGGTGGATGCCGCGTGCGATCAGTTCTTTGCCGGTGCCGCTTTCGCCGTGGATGGCAATCGTGCTGGGCAACGCGGCGACTCTGCGGACCAAATCTTTCACGCGCTGGATCGCAGGGCTGTTGCCGACCATGTTATCGACTTGGCCCTGGCGCGCTTGCTCCATGCGCAGCGCCGTGTTTTCGCGCAGGAGGTCACGTTGCGTCAGCGCGCGTTTGACGAGCAGCTTGATCTCGTCGTTCTTGAACGGCTTCAGCACGTAGTCGGTCGCGCCGCGCTTCATCGCTTCGATCGCGGTCTCGACGGATCCATGCGCCGTCATCATGATCGATGGAATGTGCGCCGTGTTCGTTTGCAACCACTGCAACAGCGTCATGCCGGCATCGCGATCGTTGCCGATGCGCAAATCGGTCATGACGATATCGATGGGTTCTCGGTCGAGTACCGCGCATGCTTCGGGGACCGTTCCGACCGACACGACTCGATATCCGTCGTTCGACAGGACGATCTCCAATAGCTCGCGCATGCTTACTTCATCATCCACGACGAGCACCTTGGGAGCGACACGTGCTCGCGCGTCTGCCCCTCGCGCGATCGACTCCAGTTTGTAGCCGGTGCTCATACGGGCATTAACCTTTCCACGGTCTTCGCGGCGGGTAGTGTCAACGTCATCGCGCATCCACCGCCCTGGCGTTGCGATGCGCGGAGTGTGCCGTCATGCGCTGTCACGATCCGAAGGCAGACCGCGAGGCCCATCCCCACGCCCGAGGGTTTTGTGGTGTAGAACGGCTCGAAAATGTGGGCCATCTGATCGGGGTCGATGCCTGGGCCGGTATCGGATACGCGCACGACGACGGAGCCATCGCCGGGTTCGAGGGCGAATTCGAGGCGGCCGCGCTCCACGCCATCCATCGCGTCAATCGCGTTTTTCGCGAGGTTCACGAAGACTTGGCGCAGTTGCGAGGCGTCGCCCGAAACCATGCACGGCCGATCGGGGATCGTTAGCGCGATCTCGATGCCGGACTTTTCCTGTGACTCATGGCGCAATACATCCATGACGTCCTCGGCCAAGAACCGGAGGTCGAAGGTCTCTCGTTTCACTTCGGGGTCGCGCGCGAAGTCCAGGAAGCCGCTAACAATTTCGTTTAGATGATCGGATTCGCGCAATGCAATTCGATATAACTTTTCGCCTAGCATGTTTCCCGTTACTACGCTCTGCAATTCGTCTACCGCGCCGCGGATAACCGCGACGGGATTGCGGATTTCGTGCGCCAGACCTGCGGCGAGTTCGCCGATCACGGCCATGCGATCTTGGCGGCGCATTTCCTCGCGCAACTGCTGCATGGCGGTCAAATCCGTGAACGACACGATTACACCGCTGGCTTCGCCCTTTGCATTCAGCACGCGGTTCGTGGTCAATCCGAGCAAACGTGACGCGCCGTCCTTGGTCCGCGCGCGGAATTCGTAGCTCGTGTAGTCGCGATTCAGGCGCAAGGCGGTGCGAATGGGGCATTCGCCGGCGGGCTCGACGCGGATGACGTCGTCGACGTTACGGCCGATCGCTTCGCCCGGCGAAAGACGCAGGATTTCATCGGCGGCGCTATTCTGCACTTGGACGAAGCCATCGGCATCGGTAATCAGGAAACCGTTGTTGAGATTCTCGAGAATGTCGCGTTGAAAGCGTTCCATGCGGTTTAGGCGTTGATGCCAAAAACCGGAAACGAAAGCGGTGAGGTAAAAACCTAGACACAAGATTAGAAAATTGTAGGTCTGATCGAGGTTGTGCCGATTCTGCGAATACAGACCAATCGCTCCGGGTGACGCCGCATGTCCGTACACGAAAATGGCGAGCATGAAGGTTGCGGCGCCCGTCGCGATGACGAACCCCTGTGTCATCCCCAGTAGCAGTCCGGCTTCGACGATGACCATGACGAATATAAACGTGAAAAAGCTTTGCGCGCCTTGTGTCACCGCGACCGTCACCGCAACGACTGCGAAGTCCATCAGGATCTGGACCCACGTTGGAAGTGTGCTCGGCCGCTCTCCGCGATGAAGGAAGGCCAATTGCCGGATGCTGAGCGCAAACCAGGAGGCGTAGATGACGAGCAACCAGAGCGAGCCGGCGGAATCGCGCTGGAATGCCGTGCCCACGGTCACGAACGCGAGAATCCCCATGCGCAGGATGGACGCGTTGCGGTGCCAGGCGTCGCGGCCTTCGATCACGGGCCGCAGTTGTGGCATCGTTCGGGAATAGCTCATGGCTGTCGGTGTGATTTCGCGCCGCGGCGGATGCTTAGTGCGAACCTTTTTCGATGAGTCGCTGCAATCCTTCGGGATTCGAGCTTCTCTTCATCGCCGTTTCCAGGTTGATGATGTTGCGCCGATACAGCCGGTAGAGCGACTGGTTCATGGTCATCATGCCTTCGCTCGCGCCGATTTCGATCATCGACGGAATTTGTTCGAGCTTTTCCGAGCGAATCAGCGCGCGAATGGCCGGATTCGGCACCATGATTTCCATCGCCATCGCGCGGCCGTTGCCTTCGGCTTTGGGCACGAGTTGCTGCACGCATACGCCCTCGAGCACGAACGACAACTGCGTGCGAATCTGTCCCTGCTGTTCTGCCGGAAACACGTCGATGATGCGGTTCATGGTCTGCAGCGCGTCGTTGGTGTGCAGCGTTGCGAACGCCAAGTGGCCCGTTTCCGCGACCGTCAACGCGGCGAGAATCGTTTCGTGGTCGCGCATTTCGCCGATCAAGATTACGTCGGGGTCCTGTCGCAACACGCGTTTGAGTGACGCGCCGAACGACTTCGTGTCGGCGTTCACTTCGCGCTGATTGACGACGGCTTTTTTGTGTTCATGCAGGAATTCGATTGGGTCTTCGATCGTGATGATATGGACCGGGCGTTCGACGTTGATCTTGTCGATGATGGACGCGAGCGTGGTCGATTTACCGCTTCCCGTCGGGCCGCAGACCAGGATCAAACCATATGGGCGATACGCGAAATCGGCGATTACTTTCGGCAGGCCCAACTCCTCGAACGATTTGATTTCGAACGGAATCGCGCGAAACGCGCCCACGACCGACCCGCGATCGCGGTAGACGTTCAAGCGAAATCGGCTCAAACCGGCCATGCCGAATGACAAGTCGCACTCCTTGCTGTCTTCAAATTCGGCGATTTGATCCTCGTTCATCACGGTATAAATAAGTTCCTGCGTGTCTTCCGACCTCATCTTCGAATACCCCGGAAGCGGCTCGCAGTGGCCGTGAAGCCGTACCGTCGGAGGCGCGCCGACGACGATGTGCAAGTCGCTCGCGCCGAGCTTAATCATCTTCGTCAGGAGCTCTTTGATGTTCACGTTCGAACCGGTATTCCTACTCGGGCTCGTTGCCATGACCGTTACCCCCCGTTGCGCGGCCCCCGGCCGTGCTTTCTGCGTGGGATGGTTTCGCAGCGCGGCGCGCTGGGAAATGATCCGTCCCCTAGTTCTGATTAGTCCGCTGCCGTAATGCGCAGCACTTCTTCAATCGTGGTCATTCCCCTGGCGGCGCGCGCGAGCGCGTTCTGCCGTAGACTGCGCATGCCGCACTCGACGGCGACTTCCTTGATTTGCGTCGCGGCTGCGCGGCCGAGAATCAAGCGTTCCAATTCCGGGTAGTTCGGCATCGCTTCGAGCACGGCGAGGCGGCCCTTGTAGCCCGTCTCTTTGCATTTCGTGCAGCCGCGTCCGCGGACGAATGCCGGGGTGTCCTCGTAGGTCTCCGAACGAAACTGAATGCGCTCGAGCACTTCGGACGGCACCTTGATTTGTTCTTTGCAATCCAGGCAAACGCGCCGCAAGAGGCGTTGCGCGCAGGCCAGCGCCATCGACGATTGAATCAGAAACGGTTCGAGGTTCATGTCCGTCAACCTGGTGAACACGCTCGCCGCGTCGTTCGTGTGCAGCGTGCTCAACACGAGGTGACCGGTCAACGCGGCTTTCACTGCGGTGTCCGCCGTCTCCTCGTCGCGAATTTCGCCGACCATAATGACGTCGGGGTCCTGGCGCAGAATCTGTCTCAATGCGTTGGCGAAGCTCATTCCAATTTCGGCGTGCGTCTGCACCTGGTTCACGCCGTACAATTCGTATTCGACGGGGTCTTCGACGGTCACGACGTTCGTGTCGACTTGATTGAGCTTGTGGAGTGCGCTGTATAGCGTCGTTGTCTTACCGCTACCGGTCGGGCCTGTAACGAGGATCATTCCGAAAGGCAGTTTCAGCGCCTCGCGAAACGCCAACAACGGCTGTTCTTCGAAGCCGAGCTTGTCCAAATCCAGCGACAATGTCGACTTGTCGAGCACGCGCATCACGACTTTTTCGCCGTAATACGTCGGCAGGACGGCCGTGCGGAAATCGATCTCGCGGCCTTTATATTTGATGCGGAATCGTCCGTCTTGCGGTAGCCGGTGTTCCGCGATGTCGAGATTTGCCATGATCTTGATGCGCGAGATCAGCGCCGACATTACGGAGCGGGGGGGATTTTTCGTTTCCTCGAGTTTCCCGTCCACGCGATACCGCACGCGGAGGATTTTCTCGTAGGGCTCGACGTGAATATCGCTCGCGCCCGCTTCGAGCGCGTTCATCAGAATAAGGTTGGTCAGGCGAATAATCGGCGCGTCTTCCGCGTTGGCCTTCATCGCGGTGATGTCGCTGACCTCGTCCGCTTCCTTAATCAGGTCGACGTCGATACCGTCTTCGCCGGATACGAGTTCGTTGTACAGTTCGGCGCTTTTCTTGCCGGCGCCGTAGTGCTTTTCGATCGTGCTCATCAATTCGGACTGCAGCGCGATGACGGGCTCGATCTGGTAGCTGGTCAGCATTCGCAGATCGTCGAGCGCCATGATGTTCAGCGGGTCGGCCATCGACAACGTCAGCACGTCGCCCGTCACCGAGACCGGCAACATCTGATATTGCCGCGCGAGACTCTCGGGGACTTCGTCGAGTACTTCCTGCGGGATGTTGTAATGCGCGACTCGGATATGAGGGATACCCAGTTGCTCGCTCAACGTCACGACGAGGTCTTCTTCGTCGAGATAGCCCTTGTCGACGAGAATCGAGGCAAGGCTTTGGCCCGTTTTGCGCTGAATTCCGATCGCTTCTTTGAGCTGTCCGTCGGTGATGAGCTCCTGCTCGAGGAGCACGTCACCCAGACGCTTTTTCGGTATCTTAGTTGCCAACTGTATCCATCCTTTATCATCGTCCCGCGGACGTCACATGCCCGCAGGCGTCACCTCTTGCGCAAAATCAGTCGTGTCGAATTGCTTAGGCCGGGAGACTCTTCACCACTTCATCCACCAGCGCGCGGTCGGGCGCGCAATTGCGCAACTCGGCCGTAACGGCGATTTGCAACACTGTGGCTAGTAAACGGCGTAAATCCCCCGGTGTCGCGCTCGCGGCGAGCTCAAGCGCGTCGTCCCCCAATGCCAGGCGTTTGCGCTCGACAAATTGTTTCGCCACCGCGAGCCGCACCGAAACTTCCGGAGCGCTCAGCCGCGCGATCATTCCCCCGTGCAGCAGCGACGCCAGTTGCGGATCGAAGTCCGCGAAGGCATCGTCTGCGTCAATCGTCGTGATGATAGACACGCCATTGGCGGCGTGCAAGCGGGACACCTCGTCCACCAGCGCGC
>JBGTJY010000022.1:0-2162 GCA_041744855.1 Candidatus Hydrogenedentales bacterium | reverse complement strand
AAAACAAAGTCATCTACACCGTCTTGTCCAAACCCGTGCGCCGAATCCAATACCTGCTCGGAAAATTCCTCGGCGTCCAAATGATCGTCATCATCAATCTCGTGCTCATGTCAATCCTGTTCCTTGTCGCGCTCTATCTCCGCGAGCCAGCGTTCCCGCAGCTGCTCTTGTGGTCGACACTGCTCACCTATTTCCAATTCCTCATCGTATCGGCCTTCACCTTCGCGATCGCCTGCACCTCGACCTCGTCCGTTCTCCCGACCATCGCCGGACTCTTCATCTACATCCTCGGCAACTTCACGGGCTACTTGAACGACGTGGCCGCGCGCGCCAGCGATAGCGCGGGATTCCTCGATACCGTCATCGCCAATCTCGCGTCCGCCTTGTACAACATCCTGCCGAACCTGCAGGAATTCAATCTCAAAGACCAGATTCTCTATCTTCCGCCAAACGATCCGCCCGCCGAAATTCAGATTCCAATCCTGCTGACCTACGGCGCCGCGTACGCCACCGCTGGGTTCATCCTGGCCTGGTGGCTCTTCCGCAGGAAAGAACTGTAGGCGCGCGAAAGAATTCAAGCCGCAAAGAAGAATTGTCGGATGAATAAGACTCCACCCAAAGTTCACGTCGCCTTCGCCCTCGCCTTCGCCGCGTTCATTGCCCTCGGCGCGGTCCAGGGCCGCGTCCTCGGCGTGCTCGGCAAATCGGAAGACTTTTACCGTTGGATGCTGCAGTCCGCGAACACCATGCGGATAGAAGGCAGCCTCGAATATTTCGATTCCGCGCGCACCGACGCGAACATGCCGCAGGACGACGAATTCTTCGCCGAGGTTGAACAAGCCGCGGAGTCGCAATTGCCCGCGACCCCGGAGGTGCCCGAACGCGATGGCGCACTCCCCGTCAACCAGTCGCGCTTGATTCGCGCGGTGTGGAACGAATCCGACGACGAGGTCTGGGATTTCGCCCGCAGCGCCGAGGCCGCCGAATTGAAGCGGAAGTTCGCCGAGCTGCGCGAAGACGGACTACTGCAAAGCGTCGGCGGCGAGGTGAAAGCCGCCACCTTGTACGAAGCGGACACGGAACTCGAGCTCGAACAAAAGTACACCGTCGGCGTGAGCAGCCTCTTCTTCGGCTTCCGCAAAATGGCCGCGAACATGCTCTGGCTCGAAGTCGACAAGTTCTGGCACAAGGGCCAAATGCATCGCATGGTGCCGTTGATGCGCACCTGCGTCGCCCTCGACCCCAATTTCGTCGACGCCTATCTCCTCGGCGCGTGGCACTTGGGATACAACATCCCCGCGAAATTGCCCTACACCGAAGAGCCCCTTAAGGATTACTATCCCAGGTGGAATAAGCGGCTCGGCCTCCAGGAGTACTGGTACTACACTGCCGCCGACTTTCTGAAGGACGGCATCCGAAACAATCCACGCGACTACCGCGTGTATTTCGATCTGGGCTACGCGATCTACGACGAGAAGCTCGAGGATTGGCCAAACTCGATCCTTTATCTACGCGAGGCCACGCATCATCAGCACGACCGTTGGGTGCCACGCCGCCTGAACATGTCCCTCATGGAAAACGGCGATTACGAAGACGCGATCGCCGGCTGGGAACGTTACGCGAAAGAATTTCCGCAAAACGCCGTAGCCCCGCGATTCCTGCAGATCAACCAGGCCTACCTGCACGAGGCGAGATCGCAAGAAGCCCGCGAATGCGCCGAGGCCGCCCAAGCCGCCGCCGCCGAAGCTCGAGCTCGCGTGCAAGATGCCGGACCGAACGACGACATCGCGAAAGCGAACGAAGAAGCCGCCGCTGCCGAAGCCGCCGCCAAGGAAATGATCGAGACCGCCGAAGTCGAGCTCGTCAATGCGCAAACGATTTGGACCGAGCTGCAACTAGAGAAGGACGATCCCCTCGCGAAGGCCCGCCTGCTGCGCATCGAGGCGCTCAATCTGCTCTACGACAACCGGCCGCTCGAAGCCACACTCGCCCTCGATGAAGCCCGCTGGCAAGCGAACTCGGTTTGGCAAGAGGCCAGCGACTTGATCATCAAAATCAAACAAGACAACGGCCTCGACCTCTCCACCTCCGAACGCCTCGCCGTCGAACGCCAAAAAGCCGCCGACCTCGCCCGCGAATCCGACCCCCACGCCACCGACGAA
>JBGTJY010000021.1:0-5049 GCA_041744855.1 Candidatus Hydrogenedentales bacterium | reverse complement strand
CCTCGCCGACAGTCTAGCCGGGCGGACCATTTCCCATGAAGAAATGGATAAGCGAATTCGTTCATGGCGGAAGTAAGGTGGACCGCTGAAGCCGCCACGTGGCTTCAAAATATATACGAATACATCGCGCAGGATGATCCTGATACCGCGACGAACGTCGTGCAAGAGATTTATCGTAAGGCGGAGAGCCTGAGCCGATTTCCGCTACGAGGGCATCTGTACCGCAGCGATCGACATGGGGAAATTCGGGTTCTGTACCATGGACGCTATCGCATCGCGTACGTCATGAAAGAGAATGAAGTCGTCGAGCTCCTGGGGATATTTCACGGCGCCCTCGATATCGAGCAGTACTTGTGACAAGCGGGCCGGACGCCTCAGAAGACGTCCGGCCCGCAGCTATTTTTCGCGCGATCGTTTAACGGCGATCGGTGTTATTTCGCGCCGACGGTTTCTTTGTGGAACTGTTCGGTTTCGGTCGAGCCGTCCATCGCGGTGACGGAGCTTTCGCCGCCGCTGACCGCGTTCATGACCTTATCGAAGTAGCCGGTGCCGACGAATTTTTGGTGCGTGGTGGCCATGTAACCGCTTTCGTCGGCATGGGCGAATTCTTCTTCCTGGAAGCGTGCGTAGGCGAGCATGCCCTCGTCGCGATAAGTGCGCGCGAGGTTGAACATGCCGAGGTTGAGCGCGTGGAATCCGGCGAGCGTGACGAACTGGAATTTGTAGCCCATCGCCGCGAGTTCGCGCTGGAACTTCGCGATCGTCGCGTCGTCGAGGTGACGCTTCCAGTTGAACGACGGCGAGCAGTTGTAGCTCAGGAGTTTGTTCGGGAATTTCGCGTGAATGCCTTCTGCGAAACGCTTCGCTTCCTTGAGGTCCGGAAGGGAAGTTTCGCACCAGATGAGGTCGGCGTAGGGCGCGTAGGCCAGGCCGCGCGCGATGGCCGCTTCCGTGCCACCCTGGATGCGGTGGAACCCTTCGGTCGTGCGGCCTTCTTTGAATTTGATGAACGCGTGATCGCGCTCGTCGATGTCGCTCGTGATGAGCTGCGCGGCGTCGGCGTCCGTGCGCGCGATCAAGATCGAGGGCACGCCGCAGATATCGGCGGCGAAACGCGCCGCGATCAATTTGACGATGAATTCCTGCGTCGGCACGAGTACTTTGCCGCCAAGGTGTCCGCACTTTTTCGCGGAGGCGAGTTGGTCTTCGAAGTGGACGCCCGCGGCGCCGGCTTCGATCATCTGCTTCATCAACTCGAATGCGTTTAGCGCGCCGCCGAAACCGGCTTCCGCGTCGGCGACAATCGGCGCGAACCAGTAGGGGCCGTTCTTGCGGCCGTCGAGCACTTGAATTTGATCGGCGCGGCGCAGGGCGTTGTTAATGCGCTTGACGACGTAGGGCACCGAGTTCGAGGGATACAGGCTCTGATCGGGGTACATCTCGCCGGCGAGGTTGGCGTCGGCGGCGACTTGCCATCCGCTCAGATAGATCGCCTTGAGACCCGCTTCGACTTGCTGGATCGCCTGGTTGCCGGTGAGCGCGCCGAGGGCGGCGATGTACTCCTCGGTTTGCAGCAGGTGCCAAAGGCGTTCGGCGCCGGCCTTGGCGAAGGTGTACTCGATGCGGAGCGTGCCGCGGGCGCGTAGGACGTCTTCGACGCTGTAGGGACGTTCGATTCCCTTCCAGCGCGGGTCCGTCGACCACATTTTTTTCACGTGGTCGACTCTGTCCGGATCGATGTCGTGGCTCATCACGCGTTTCTCCAGTGCTATTGCCCGATCTTCAATGGTGCCCATTACTCTGTTACCTCCAAGTCACTACCGTTGGTAGATACGTCACTGCGTTGGATGTTCGACGTTGATGGTGCGCAAGCTTGTAAGCCGCCGCTACGATTCACGTCAGAGCTCTTCGTAGGCGCGTAGGGTTAAGAATTCGTCAAGGTCGTCGTCTTCGATGATTTCGTCGAAGAGTTTTGCCGCGAGTTCGAATTTGCCGCGCTGGAATCGGTCTTCGCCGATTTCTTGCCGGATTTTGTTTAGCTCTTCAGAGAGGAATTGGTGGAACAGATCGAGGGTGATTTTTCGGCCGTCGGCGAGGACGCCTTTGGGGTGGCGAATCCATTGCCACAATTGCGCGCGGGAAATCTCCGCGGTGGCGGCGTCTTCCATGAGGTTGTAGAGCGGCACGCAGCCGAGTCCGCGCAGCCAGGCTTCCATGTACTGAATGCCGACGCTGATGTTGGTACGGAGGCCTTTCTCGGTGATTTCGCCTTGCGGCACCGTGAGCAGGTCGGCTTGCGTAATGGACACGTCGCCGCGCGCCACGTCGATTTGGTTGGCGTTGGGCATGTATTTGTCGAACTGTTCCATCGCTACGGCGACCAAGCCCGGATGCGCGACCCAGGTGCCGTCGTGGCCGTCTTTCGCTTCGCGCTCTTTGTCTGCGCGGACTTTTTCGATCGCGGCGTCGTTTGCGGCCGGGTCGTCCTTGATGGGGATTTGCGCGGCCATGCCGCCCATGGCGTGCGCGCCGCGTCTATGGCAGGTCTTAATCGCGAGCAGCGAATACGAGCGCATGAAGTGCGTCGTCATGTTCACTTGCGCGCGATCGGGGAGAATCCAATCCGGGTTTTTATGCAGACGTTTGATGACGCTGAAGATGTAGTCCCAACGGCCGCAATTGAGGCCCGCCATGTGCTCACGCAATTCGTAGAGGATTTCGTCCATCTGGAACGCGGCGAGAATAGTCTCGATGAGCACAGTCGCTTTGATGGTTCCGCGCGGCACGCCGAGGAGTTCCTGTGCGCGCACGAAGACGTCGTTCCAGAGGCGCGCTTCGAGATAGCTCTCCAATTTGGGCAAGTAAAAGTACGGGCCGGAACCGAGCTTTTTGAGTTCGGCGTGGTTGTGGAAGAAGTAGAGCGCGAAATCGAAGATGCCGCCGGAGATGCGTTCGCCGTCGAGCAGCACGTGTTTTTCTTCAAGGTGCCATCCGCGCGGCCGAATGAGCAGCACGGCGGGCTTGTCGACGAGCTTGTACTGTTTGCCCTGGGGATTCGTGAACGAAATCGTGCGGCGATTCGCGTCCCGCACGTTGATCTGGCCTTCGATCGTCGCTTCCCATGTAGGCGCGTGGGAGTCTTCGAAGTCGGCCATGAAGACTTTCGCGCCGGAGTTGAGCGCGTTGATGACCATCTTGCGATCGACCGGGCCGGTGATTTCGACGCGGCGGTCTTGCAGGTCCGCGGGGACGGGCGCAATCTTCCAGTCGCCTTCGCGGATGGACTTCGTTTCGGGTAGAAAGTTCGGGAGCTCGCCGTTGTCCCATTGCTTCTGGAGTTCCATCCGGCGGGCGAGGAGTTGCTTGCGCCGAGGATCGAACTCGCGGACGAGCGTCGCGACGAAACGGAGCGCGTCGGGCGAGAGGATTTCCGCGAACTCGCCGGGGATCGGGGCGCGGACTTCGAGTCCGTCGACCTTAAGCGTTGCGGGATGTAATTCGGTTGTGGCCATTGTGAACGGCTGGTCTCTAGTTAACCTGGGGCTGTCGTTTCCGCAGCCGCTGCCCGAGGCGTTGGAAGAAAGATCGTTTAGATATGAGCAGAAAATACCATAGGTTTCGAGCATAAGAACAATCAATTGTTTCAATGAAAAGCATAGGCTGTGTTAATATTGAAGAAACGAAGGTTGGGCTCGAAGCGGAGCTTCCGGCGCAAGTGCGTTCCCGAATAGAAATTCGGGAACGAGGCTCAGGCGCGAACGAGGCTCGGGCGGGAACGAGGCTCAGGCGGGAACGAGGCTCGATTGAATGCTAGACTCGAAGCGGAGCTTCCGGCGCAAGTGCGTTCCCGAATAGAAATTCGGGAACGAGGGCTCAGGCGGGAACGAGGCTCGGGCGGGAACGAGGCTCGGGCGGGAACGAGGCTCGATTGAAGGCTAGACCCGAAGCGGAGCTTCCGGCACAAGTGCGTTCCCGAATAGAAATTCGGGAACGAGGCTCGGGCGGGAACGAGGCTTAGGTCGGGAGGCTATTGACGCGTGGCGAAGACACTTCGGTATAAGCACAATCGGCTGCAACAGCTTCGGGGTTTTTGCTATGCGGCGCATAGCGGGAGCGTTTCGAAGGCGGCGGAGCGGATGCATCTGAGCCAGCCTTCGGTTTCGTTGCAGATTCAAGCGTTGGAGCGCGAGTTGAAGGCGGCGCTGTTTGAGCGGAATGGGCCCAGGATTTCGCTGACCCACGATGGGCAGAGCTTGTATGAGATCGCGTTACCGCTGGTGGAGGGCTTCGACCGACTCGACGAGGATTTTGACGCGCGGCGGGAATCGGTGGAGCGGGGTCGGCTGTTCATCGCGGCGGGCGGGTCTACGATTCAGTACGTGTTGCCGCATTTCGTGGAACAGTTCGTGCGGGAACATCCCGGGGTCGATTTGCGATTGAACAACGTTACGGGGAAGGCGGGGCTGGAGTTGCTGCATGCTGGCGAGGTCGACTTTTGCGTGGGGCCGATGTTGGATGTTCCGGACGATATCGAGTTTCGGCCCATCGTCGCGTATGACCCGTTGTTGATCACGAACAAGCAGCACCCGTTGGCCACGCGCAGGCGGATCACGCTGAAGGACATAGCGCGGTATCCGCTGATATTGCCGCCGCGGCATTTGAGCACTTGGCGTCAGGTGGAGCTTGTGTTCGCGAAGGAGGGGTTGAGCTACGAAGTGCGGCTCGAGGTCGGCGGCTGGGAAGTCATCAAAAAGTACGTCGCGCTCGGGCTGGGCATCTCGATTGTCATGAGCATCTGCATGACGGGCGACGAGGACCTCGCGGTCATCCCGGTGAAACGGTATTTTCCTCAACGGACGTACGGCGTGGTGATGCGGAAGGGGAAGAAGTTGTCGCCGCAGGCGCGGGCGTTTGTGGAGATCATGCGGCCGGGGAGGTGAAGGTACGCGGCGACCATTCCGAGACTCTTGGTGTGCTCGGTGGACGCCTTAGATTTCGGTGACCAGGCAAGCAGAGCTTTCGGTGCAAGTGCGTTCCCGAATAGAAATT
>JBGTJY010000020.1:0-2239 GCA_041744855.1 Candidatus Hydrogenedentales bacterium | reverse complement strand
CGGCGACGTCGGGGTCCTCGGCGAGATCCGGCCAGCCGACGCGGCGGTATTCTTCGCGCCGTTCCCGCGTCCAACGACGGAGAAGAGCGTGGTTCGCCATGTCGAAGTCCACGAGCAGCAAGGGGCGGAGCGCCTTGTACTTCGTCTCGAGCCAGTTCGCAGGGACCGAGGGCAACCCGGGGCCGCAATCGAGACGAACGAGGATGTCGACAATTTCGGTTGGGATCTTTCCCGCTCCCATCGCGGTGACAATCCCGCCTTCGAATCGGGCAACCCGGTTGAAGGTTCCGGAATCGTGCCCAATAATCGGCCATTCGGGCATCTTGCGTGCGAGTCGCTCGGCCTGTGCGAGGCCCTCGACGAGGATGGCCACGCGCTGCGGCCGCTGAATGTCGGTGTGTTCGGCGACCGCGGGAGAACTCTGCTCAATCTTGGCTCGATCCCCGCGACTCAACGACTGCGCGAGGTGCGCCACGCGGCGGATCAGCAGGCCATTGCCCCACACCCCCTCGCGCTTAGCCTCCAGTGGCGTAGCCTTCGCTTTCGGGACCGGACCGCCTTTCAACTGGTCCCAAACTACGTTCACTTTGCGGACCACGGTGTTGATTGAGGGCAGTTCGATCCAGTCTTGTCCGAACATCTGACACAAACGGGCGAACTCGAATGGGGAGGGTCGATAGTGCCGGTCCACGACGGCGAACAGCCGTTGCCGAGTATCGGCCAGGCGCGCCATCAGGTTGGCACTTCCCGTGTTCACGCCGCGCACCGGCGGCAGGCACGAATCGAAGAGCGGGTCCGGCCCGAGGCCGACGAGGGGGTCCTCGACAATGACGATGTGAGCCTCGCGATGGCGTGCCAACCCGAGCGAGCCGGCCGTGGCGACGACGACGCGGGCCTGGCCTGGATCGAGGTGATGGCCGTCGCAAAGGGCGACATTGCCGACCGTGATCCGTATTTCGTTCACGATGTTTTTCACTCGCCCCCGGACGATCGCGACGATGCGCTGATGGGCGAAGTACCGAGCCACTTCGCTGATCAGATCACCGATGCCCACTCGCGAACCTATTCGAATCACCCCACTCAGCCGCGCGTTGATGAAGTTCAACAGTTGCGGATTTCGAGGTCCCGCGAGGGAGGGCCCGATGCGGTCGGGATCGATGAGCGGCGGGGGCGGTGCAGCGGGCGATACGGTATTGCCGCGTTCCTTTAGAGCGCCGCGAAAAGCGGGAGCAAGACCGTACCAAAGTTGTACGCCGCCACGGCCATCGACAAGCTTGACTGGTGCGACGATCCGAACCATTTCGCGATGTGCGCGGGGCGATGCACCGTCTACGCGACGGACTGCGCGGGGGATCTCGAACTGCTTGATGATCGCCCCCCGGATGGGGTACGTCAAATAGCGTCCGGTCTTCTCCTCGAGTTCGGCCACCTTCGCAAAAGACATAGTCGAGCCTCTCTCATTTCACCTTCTGATCCCAGCGTTCATCGACGGCGGGCGACTCACTAAAATCCTTCTGCATGCAACTCTTTCTCAACTTGGTTACTTCGTTGCATCGAAGTCGATACCATCGTCGTTTGGCGTTGCTGTCCAAGGGTCCGCGCCGCGGGAGCAGTTCGCGCAGAAACCATTTCGGGCAAGTATCTGGTTTGGATCAGATTCCATGCGCGGCGAGTTCCGCATTCACGCGGGCCGCGCGCGCTTGCAGGTTTCGTGTCACGGGGTTGTCGATGGGTTCGGTCGATGCCGCCGGTACCGCGAAACGGGCGAGCGCCTCCAGGCTTGTGAACCACGACCCTCCGATACGGACGGCCTCCAGTCGTCGACCGCGAACCCCTCGGTGGATCCACCGCACTAGGGTTGACGTGTGTGTAGACCGTCCGCTACGGCTTGGAGGGATCAGGCGGACGGCCTGAGACATGGAGAGTAGTTTCTCAGTCTTGATGTCGATCATTGCGTGCTCCGGCTCGAGTTGCTCGGTGGTACGCAAATTTGTATCTGACGTGTGTGTGGGACAGCAAAACCCCTTTTTTGGTATGGCTGTCCCACTTGGTCTTCCTGGATAGGCGTTCTTTCGCCTCGTTGGAGAGGCTCCGCCCTCGGCGGTTCTACGTTGTAATTGATGACGGGAGCGCACATGCGATCGCAGAAACCGCGGTCCGATATTCTAATCTGATGCGATGGCCGTGCTGCCGACTGGCCTCGATCGTCGCACGGATCGGGTTGGGAAGACCATTCCGG
>JBGTJY010000019.1:0-4627 GCA_041744855.1 Candidatus Hydrogenedentales bacterium | reverse complement strand
TTTCGGGAGCAATGCTCCGTGTGCCGCCGCATCGGCACCCTCCAGAGACGTTGCGAACAACGTCTTGTTGAGGCGCTCGAGCGGTCGTGTTTCAACGATTGCGCGCACCTCTGCGAGGCACGCACCTGCGGAGCATAGCGGCTGAACAAAGAGCGCAGGCAAAGGATTGACAAAGTTTTGGTAAAGTCGCCTGGCGGAATGCGAAGCTCCACTGGAGGTCGCGCGGCTCCGCGTCCGAAATAAACAAGGCGGGGCCGAAGCCCCGCCGGAAAATGCACGCTATGTGGATGGATTATTCGATCACTGACAATTCGACCCGGCGATTCGAGTGCAAGTTGGCCGGGCTGGTATTCGGAACGGCCGGCTGGGTCTCGCCGTACGCGCTGGTATCCAGTCGGGACGCTTCTACGCCGCGGCTCACCAGAGCTCCTTTGACCGCGTTCACGCGGCGTTCAGACAGGCTTTGGTTGTACGGGTTGGACGCATTCCAATCGGTGTGGCCTGCAAGCCTTATGCGTATCGCCGGATTGTTATATAAGAAAGCGGCGACTTCGTCGAGCTGCGCGTCATACATGGCCGCAATCACCGAGGAGTCGTTTTCAAAGTGGACGTTGTTGAGCGTCAACGTGACGGGCTGAACCGGAACCGCGGCGTGAATTGGCGTTACGCGTTCGCCGAAGAAAATGTCGCGTTCCATCGCTTGCATCGATGCGGCAGACTCAAGCGATGCGCCATCGTAGTACTGTCCACAGCCGTTCACCTCGGCCATGGCTTGCAGTAATTCCCTGCCGCGATCGGATGAACCCACCTGCACGGTGTAGATGCACACCTCGCCACCGTGTGCTGCCTGAATATCTTTGCAGGCTTGAAGGACCTCCTCGGGATTGCGCACTTCGCCATCCGAAAAGATTAGCAGCGCCCCGCGTCCGCCTTTTCCTGCCAGTTCCCACGTTTGGTTACGAATTGCGCGTGACAACGGAGTGAGCGATCCCAGCGGTTCCAGGTCGGATGCGCCAGTGACCATCACTTCACGGCGATAGGGCGCCAGCGAATTATCGAGCCACTCGTTCATCGATACGCCTGCGAACGAATCCATACCCGATTCGTAGGTCCCGTCGGGCATGCCGTCCGCGAAAGCCACGACGGTCGACTTTTGATTTTCGAACATGCGGGCTGCGCCGATCGAACCCGTCGCATCGACGATTACGATTAACTGATCGCGAACGATCTGTTCGTTCGCCTCCGGAACGACAGGGTTCATGCTCAGGACATTTCCGTTCTGAGCGCTTTGACATCCCGCCACCAGGACACACCCCGCCACAAGGCCGAGGCTCATACAGCGAAGCGTCCCTTTACTCCACGTTGACGTTTTCATAAGACATCCCTTTCCGTTCCCGATCGACTTACTAATCGCACATCGTCCGTGGACCATCCACGGCGTCAGATAAGCTGTTTTCCCGTTTCGCGCGCGATGGATCGCGTCCACGAATGCGTCATCATGACAACTGATCAAAAAGCGCAGGCAAAGTGTCCGCAAAGCTTTCGTGAAGACTTTTCCAACCAGGGCTCCCCGCCTGGGCCCACGTTTCGGTCGAAGCCGCACTTTCCGCACATCGAATTCCAAGTCAAAGCTTCGCGCCAGGTACGCCTGAGCTTCATCTTGGTCAGGTACCATCCTGCTATGAACGCGCATCAACGCGAGTTTCTTAACTATCTTTTGCTCAATTGGAGTGTTTTCTCGTGTCAAATGTTGAATCAGTAGACATCCTGGTCGTGGAAGATAACGACAGCGAACGCGCGTCCATCGTGCTGGCGCTACAAAACTCAATACCCGATGCCGTTGTGATGTCGGTGAGGGACGGAGCCGACGCGCTTGATTTTCTTTTCAGCCGCGGGGATTGGACGGATCGCGTTGGTGACGAGCCTCCACGACTCATCCTGCTGGATTTGGAGATGCCTGGATCAGACGGTTGCTCCGTACTGGGCCAAATACGCTCGCTCGAGGACGAAGACGCCCTTACGGTTGCGCCCGTCGTCGTATTTTCTAATTCCCACGCGCCCGGTGACATTGCGAAAAGTTATCGCTGTGGGGCTAACAGTTACATCATCAAACCGCTCAGCTTTCCCGACTTCAAGACCGTGGTGGAAACCGTGGGGAATTACTGGATGAAGCAAAACAAAACCCCTTTCTAAGCATAAAGGATCCTGATGCGTTGGGGTTTGCCTTTACGGGGCACTTTCATTCGCAAACGGATTCAGGCCGATTACCCGCTTGCCACCGGCATGCAGGTGCTAACCGATGGATAAAATCGTAGGAGCAGCACAATGCTCGAAACATTGCTGGTCATTCTAGTCGTCCTTTGGCTACTCGGGATGGTTACGTCATACACCATGGGCGGACTGATTCACGCGCTTTTGGTGATTGCGCTCATCGTGCTCGTGGTGCGTCTAGTTCAAGGCCGGCGAGTCGGATAGCGGCGGCAGATTCGGCACGGCGCATCTACGCATCTAGAACAAGAAATTTTCGGTGTGGTGTAAGACTCGAATAGTGGGAACGCGCTCGATTTATGGCGCGTTCCTTGCCGATATTCTGCGGGTTTACTTGCTGCGATCATCCCGGAGCACCTTGAGCGATCTCGGAAAAATTGTCGATGCCAATATCCAACGCTTTCGCGGACTCTGACCTTGCGAGTATCGGATTCTCAGACTTCCTTCCGCACCTTCCCAGCCCGACTGTTGGATGAAAGCCGTTTACGCAGCGTCAACGCGTGCCGAAGAATTCGACTAACCCCTCACCGTCCGCGCTATCCCACACCTAGTCACATTGCCTTCCTCGTCAAAGCATATTCCGAAAGACGGCTTGACCTACAAGAGCAACTTGCCTAAGCGGAAAGTTCCATGCAAGCTTTCGACTACAACCTCGACTTCGCCAACATTGACTTTTGGAGGAGTTCAAGGGATCGGCCGCAATCGATGCCGCGATCATTTCCGCTGCGCAGAAAGTCGAGCATTACGAAATCGCGTCGTATGGCTGCTTGCAGGAATGGGCGCAGTTGATGGGCGAGGATGACGCCGCCGCGCGATTCGAAGAAATTCTCGAGCAGGAAAAAGCGGCCGACGAGAAACTCACCGAGATCGCCAGGCAGGTGGCGAATCAGGAGGCGGAATCTGAGGAGTCGGAAGAGGACGAGGAACAGTCCTCGAGCCGCTCGACGCAAAGCAAATCTAGAAACGGCGGCGCATCGAGCCGTGCAAAGCAAAGTAAATCTTCGAACGGCGGGGGATCGAGCCGGCGGAAAACGGCGGCGCGGACCTCCCGGCGATAACCTCCGGGATTACCACAATGACCGTTACGTCTTCAGAAATAGTAGACGTACGCAGGTCGAGAAAACTGATTTCCCAGCATCCTATACTCGACCGATGGTGCGTTTTTATCGTCCCGTCGTCAGGCGGATCACCTACAACGGAAGCGGCGTGTGCGTAAACAGCCGACACGAAGCGCGATGATCTTTACAAAACCAATGCGAGGGAAAAACAAAGAAGTCCGGCCCCAAGAAATAGAAATACGAGACCGGCGATGTCGAGTACATGCGGGAGCTTGGCACGATAAAGGACGTCGTCCATGGCTCCCATGATCCGCAAGATCCAGGGCCGATATTGGGACTGCACCGCGACTTCCGGATCGATGAGCTGAGCAGCGCGGCGTCCACTTTCTACTGCACCCTCGATACTCCACACGTCCGCTTCAGTCCGTGTGTGTGCGCCGGCGAGCATTAAGTTGGAAAACGATGTCGCCTGATCGGGGAGGTGTGGTTGCGTCTCTGTCGTGTTTACCCACTTGGGCTGAGAGCCGGAAATGCCTTCGGGCGAAAACCGCCATTCATCCCAAACTTCGATGGCCTTAATTGGGAAGTCCCTCAACGCCCGTCCGTTGTTTGCCTCGAGGATGAGTTGGTTAAGCGACTCGCAACTCACTATTTGGGTGCTCACCTCCTCAATGAATTGGGCCTTGGTGCAATTTTTTACGGGCAATCCGAAGACGCGACCCGGAATCGTGGCGGCGCAAGCTGTTCCGGTCCACAACGATCCGATATTTTCTCCGAGATCGATTTTCGGTAACCAGGCCTGCTCTTGCGCGAACAGCGTAATGTTGAACTCCGAGCCGGAAACGACCGCCGCCGTACGCGCGCGAGGGAATGCGATATGTTCGCTGAACGCAATACGAAACGAGACTTGAACGTGCGGCCCACCTTGAGTGAGTGGCCGAAGTTTAGCGAGTTCCATGTCGCTCGCGAGCCCTGGTGATTTCGCGACAATCCCGGCCGCGGCGAAGGGAGTTGTTGCGATCACGTATTAGTCCGCGGTGACTGTTCGCGATGGCGCAACCTCAGCGGACGCGATCCTCCCCCTATCCGTTTCGAGTTTTACGAGTGGCGACGACCAGTGGAATTGAACGCCCTGCAATTCGAGGCGGTCGATCCACTTGTCGAACCAAACTTCATTACTGGGTCCACGCAATAGTAACCAGCCGTCTCTGGCGCCCTGAGTCCATTCGGGTCCTTCATCATCTTTTGGATGGCGGTGCGACGGTTTCGTCAAAAATTGCTTCCGAAAGAATTCTCCAGCG
>JBGTJY010000018.1:0-3051 GCA_041744855.1 Candidatus Hydrogenedentales bacterium | reverse complement strand
GCGGCGTGTCGATGGGCGATTTCGATCTCGTGCCCGGCGCGCTCAAGCGCCACGGCATCGCGATTCGATTCGACAAAGTCGCGATCCAACCCGGCAAACCAACGGTATTCGGCGTATCCGATTCCGCCTTCTGTTTCGGCCTGCCAGGCAATCCCGTCTCGACGTTCGTCATTTTCGAACTGCTCGTCAAGCCGTTTCTCCTCGGCATGATGGGCCACGCATACGACCCGCCGAACGTGCACATGCCCCTCGAAGAAACGATCACTAGAAAATTCGCCGCGCGCAAGGCATGGGTCCCGGCGATCCTCACGAAACACGGCACCGTGCGCCGTATCCCCTTCCAAGGCTCCGCGCACATCAACGCAATGTGCCACGCCGACGGACTGATCCCATTCGAGATCGGACAAGAACGAATCGAATCCGGAACAACCGTCCCCGTCCGTCTTCTACGGATCTAATGCCCCGCGAGATCGTCCGTGGCCGTCCGTGCAAGTCCGTGTTCGTCCGCACCACTCCCGAGGCTACTTAATCGTCACCCAAGCATCCGCCTTCGCCTCGGCCCCGAGCTTCTGTCCCGCCGCCGACTTCTTGAATGCCTCGAAATCTTCTCCCGCAGGCGGCAACTGGAAGACCTCACCGGCCTTCGCGCGCAACAGCCGGCGCTGCGCATACACCCGCTCGACCGTGCCCACGTTCAAATTCTTATCCTTATTGACGCGCGCGATTTCCTGGTAGTACGCCTTGCGGTCGTTGTTCTCGGCCGCGATCAATTGCTGCGCGGCATTCACTTGATCGGCCCCGCCCAGTTTAGCGTTGTCGACGACTTCCACCACGCCGCGATTGTTCTCGCCAACGCCGCCAGTCTTCTTAATCGCCTCGAGCTCGTTGTGCCGGTCGCGCATGCTCTTCAAAATTTGCTGCGCCCGCGCCGAACTTTCATCCATCTCCTGCGCGTACGCTGTGCCGATCGGACTCAAGAAACGCAGCGTATCGCGCAACATCGACGAACTCTCCGGTACCGGCGCGATTTCCGGCAACGCCTCGGTCTTGCCCTCGACATAATCCAGCGCCTCATCCGCCTGCGCCTGAATGTGTCGGATATCGATATAAATCCGCGCCTCAAATTGGTCAGGCACGACCACACACCCCAAATACATTACCAACAAAACAGCCGAAAGCGCGTAAGCATTGCGTCTCATATGCGATCTCCCCATCAGCGGATTGGACGAAATTTACGTCTCAGTATTCACCCCAAGATTCTAACGCTTTCAAGAATCGATTGGGAAATGGACCCGGGAGGGACGCGCTCTACCGCGAACGCGGCCGCGTCCGGAGTCTACGCCGCGCTCACGGACGCGCAGGAGCGCGTCCCTCCCCAGCAATCATCGAAGCGACGCCAAATACTCCACAATATCCACCAACTCCTCCACCGTCATTCCCGTCGAAAGCCCCTCCGGCATCAACGACAAATTGCTCTCCCACTTCTCCAGAATATCCGACGCGGGAATTCGCGCCGCGTTGCCCGTCGATTCCATCAACTCGAGTTGCGAATCGGACTCGCTGCGGATGTACCCGCTCAGATAACCCCGCGTTTCCGAGCGCACCATCCAAACCTTGTATTCATGCGCGATCGCCGCGCTCGGATTCAGAATCGATTCCAGGATCGCCTGCTTGCCGAGCTTCTCGCCGATCTTCGAAAGCTCCGGCCCGACGTTCCGTCCTTCGCCATTAATCACATGACATGTATAACACTGCGAACGCTCCGGACTAAAAAACACGGCCCGCCCTTTTTCTGCATCGCCCGTCCGCGCAATCAGGTCCTCCATCGGCGGCAGCGATTCCCCTTCGCGGCTGGTCTCGCGCGGCAACGCCTGCTCCGCCATTAGCCGCACGTCCTCCCACGGGCTCGCGTGCAGCATCTCGCCGACATCCAGCGTCACGTCCACGGGTAATTCATCGGCCTGCGCCATCGCGACCAGCAGCACGCTGCCCGACTTGTCCCGCGCAAGCTGTCGCGCAACATGCAGCCGCACCGGTTTCGGTTGCGCCGCGTTCGCAACGACATCGCGCAACACTTGCACCGCATCGTCATGTCGAAACGCACCAATCGCGTCCAGCATGGCGGTTCGCACGGTTTCCTCCGCATCATCGATCAGCGTGGAGAGTTCGGCCACCCGCGCGGAACGCTCTTCGCGCGGCACCCGATCCGCCATCGCGCGAATCGCCTCCAGCGCGGTGACGCGGGCATCACGCGCAGATTCTTGGTTTCGCGCCGATGCAATGAGCCTCGGCAAATATTCCACGCGATGCGTCTCCTCGACGAACGCCCACGCCGCGCCCTCGACCTTCGGATTCGCCAGCGCAACATCGAGCCGCTTGCTGAATTCCCCGTTCGCAACCGCCCCGCGCCAAGCGTCCCCTTCATCCCGCGCCAGCAGTCCAAGCGCATGACTTTGCAACGCCTCCGGCAGATCGCTCCCAACCACCGCGATCAATCGCGCGCCGGCCCGATCGGTCCCAACTTGATCGGACCCAAGCGCATCGAGCGTGTTCAACGCGAGAATGCGTAAATGCGCCGGCGCTGCATCATCCACCAAGCCGCTCTCCGCAAGCTCGTACACGCGCGGATCGTTCGGATGCAGCCGCCACGCTAACGGCGCGATCGTGTCGTCCCATTTCGCGCCGTGCGATTTCAACACCGCGTCGAAAACTTCCCGCTCACGTCCGCGCGCAGCAATGCCGATCGCCTCGACGTAGAATCGCTCGCCGTCGCACTGACGCGCCAGTTCGACGACGAATTCCAGCATCCAGGGTCGCCAAGCAGCCCGCGCAATTTCTACAAGCGCCTGTCGACGCACCGGCGTCTCCGACTTCAAAATGTCCGCGCGGTATTCCTTCAACAACGCCGCGTCCCTCGCTGCGGCAATCCGCACACCGAGCACCTGCGACGCCGTGTCGCCGTACACGATCAAATCGTCGACAATCGATTTCACCGAAGCGGGATCGTTCGCCATCGCCCACAGAATCCGCGCGCGAAATTCCTCGCTCAAC
>JBGTJY010000017.1:0-4005 GCA_041744855.1 Candidatus Hydrogenedentales bacterium | reverse complement strand
GTCTTTTTCGTTGTAGCCGCCGACGCCCATGGAAAAGAGTTCCATGAGTTCGCGCGCGAAATTTTCTTGGGGCCGCCCGGATTGGTTGAGGTAGTTGTCGAGATACATCAGCATGGCTGGGTCGCGCGTGACGTCGATCAGGGTTTGCCGAAAGGAGTCGATGCCGGTGCGGCGAAAAAGATAATTGAGTTCGCGGCAGGCGCGATACGCGTAGACGCGATTGCGGTGCTCGAGTGGAGGGAGGGTTCCGGTCGCGCATTTTTGGAGCTCCCACGTCCCGTCGTTCCCGTAGTTGACGGCAAAGGCGATGCCCTTGGAGGTTTTCTGATGCTCGACGACGAAGTGGTCATGGAGGAAAAGGGACCATTGCTCTTGAAAAGGCTGCGTGCTGTAGCGCATGCGGTACAGAAAATGCGCGGCGAGGTCACGTAGTGAACGCCCGTTTTTGACCTGGCCCAAGGGCGATGTGTCATCGGGGAGCGTGGCGAGCGGAGAGCTAATCCCGCCTGTGCCCGCGGTGCCGGGTTGATCGATATACGGGTCCTCGGGCAAATAATTGACCAACTGATCAACGGCGCCCTGGAGACCCAGGAGGAGCGCGTTGCCTCGATCCGTGCGAAACCCGCCGAAGGCGGCCCTGCGCCACAAGTGGGCCACTTCCGCGGCGGTCCAAGGTCCGGCGTACTGATCTAACAAAGCCATGGAGAGCCTGTACTCCTCTCTCTGCGCTGGGGTTCGAATTCAACCTCAGGTGAGGTGTCCAACCGCACAGTCGCTTGTGTGGTTCATGTACCGCGTAGACGCAGCAGCCAAGGGCCGCATACTCGCTGTTACACAAAATCCCATCGTCCCGAGTGATTGTCGTTGCCCAGGAAGCGTTCAAGCACGTTAGTAACGATGGTTATTTAATTCCGAAGCGGGGCTACCGCGTGGCCAGGAGCTCGTCATTCCACGCCATAAGTATCAGCGAGAATAAGGAGAATACTATAACTGTGGCCTGAGCTACGCAGCATACCAATTCCTTCCTCAAGTAAGGGTAAGTGGATTTAGGTACAGTGTCAAGGCGTATCCGAGGTAATCTCTTGACAAATTCTGGGTTGTGATCGTGCTGTTTGGAGTATTCGCGGAATTTTTTTTGGAATTTTTCGCAATGCCGTACACCCGTGATTCGCGAAGTGGCAGATGAACGGTAAACCGGAAACCACTCGATTAGTTTGCAGTGGGATAAGCGCGCCGCAGACCGAAAGCCACCATTAGAAGAAGTAACAAATTAATTACTCTCGATGTTCCAGGCGATGGAGCCGAGGATGCGGCGCAACCGCTATCGATCGGGGGACTCACCGTTGCCGCGGATTGGAGGATTTCAATCGCTACGGAATCCGGATCGGAATTTGGGGCATCGACCCTAATGCGGCCGCCTCGGGAATTACCCACGGTGTTACGCTGAAAGTTGAGCGTTATTTGGGCGTCGCCGGAACCGACGGCGGGGTCGAGTGTTATCCAGGACGCGCCCAATTCGATCGTGGTTTCCCATTCGAGGGTTCCACTGCCGATATTTTGAATTTCGAACGCGACACTTCCGCTCGAAGGGCCGACGCGGACAAGTGTGTCTGAAATCATCAGTACCGGTTGTGCGCATTCAATGACGCCTATGCCGGCTTGCCAATCCGCGAGGTCGTCGACGAGGTCTTCGATTGCCACGACGGCGGGTATTTCTGGGCAGGAGGTAACTTCGAAACTCAAGGTCGCGATCTCGCCGGTTGTTCCTGGTTGGATTCTCGTCTCGTCGTCGGAGCGCGTGCATACGCCGCCGAGACGCAGTCTGCCGTCACCGACGGCATGCACGTCGAAGAGGGCGAACTCTTGGACCAAGTCCCCGGCGACGAAACCGTCATAGGTTATCGCGTTGGAGTCGTAGACGATATCGAAGCCAAAGGCGGAGGCGCGATTGGGGGCGGACTCGATGCGGATGGTTATTTCGACGATTTCGCCAATCGGCGCGTTTGCCGAATCGACGACGAGATCGAGGGCGACTGAGGTCTGCGAGTTTGGGGTCTGCGAGCTTGCGGTCTGCGAGCTTGCGGTCAGCGAGCTTGCGGTATGGCACAGGACGAGCAGGAGCGCGGCGGAGAGGCGCCGCGGGCTCGGGCTGAAAGAAAACCGGGAGCGGCGAAAAGGATACTTCGCTGCGGCGCGGGTCACTCGCGTCTGGTTAGCAGAGAGCACCACAAGCTAGGTCGAGCCTCACTGCGCCGAACGGGCTCACGGCGCGCAGGAACAATCGAGGGGGACCTGGTCAACGCATGAGCGGGGATCGCCGAGGAAGTACCAGAAGATGCACTGCGCGTCGTTGGGGGTAATGAAGGGGGGAGTCTGTGGATCGAACAAGTCGCCGTGAAACTGTTGCTCCTCGGTGATTGCCGTTGCACCGGTGAACGACTCGAACATCAATAGCGCATCGGACGGCGTCAATGCACAGTCACCATTCACGTCGCCATCGCGGCAGACTCCTTCGGAGGCGACCTGTTCCGCCAATAAGGTGTAAGTCCCCGTCGTACTTGAAACGCCCGCTACCCGCACGAGGTACTTCTTCCCCAACTTAACGGGAATTTCCACTTCAGACGCCATTCCGCAAAAGTCGTCGTTACACGCGAGGGGCGTCCCGGCGCAACTGCCGTACACGGCGAGCGTGGTGTTGAAGGACACACCAAGACACGTCGTAAAACGCACCACGCCGTCAAACGGGGAAACGAACGAATGCCACACGTCCTTGCGATCCTGCGTGCCGCACACGGCGCTCGAGAGCGCGGCGCCAACCGTGCTGCCATCGAAAGGCTGATTCAGGAAGATTGGCGTGGCGGTCGCGCAGGTGTCGTTGTTGACGGTGCTGTTGGCTTCGACGGTCCAGAAGCGCGAATCGTCGATGGTCTGTTTGCGGACGAGCGGCGTCGGATGCTCGACCTCGAGGACGAGCGTGTTGGTGCCCGCTGGAACGATTGCGGGTGTCAAGGCGAGTGTCGGGCTTGTAGCACCCGAGATCGTCGAGCCATTTATTTTCCAGCGGTAGGTGAGTCCCGAAAGGGCTATGGGCGTGACGCTCACGGTGACGCCGCCGCCGGGCACGACGATATGCGAGCCGGAGGCATGACTCGAGCCGTCGATCAAGCGGACGTGGTCAAAGAAGGAGATCGTGTGCTCCTCGGCGCAAACCGGGCAAAATTGTTTGCCGAGCGTTCGCATTAGGCAATTCTGCCAGGGCCGGAAAATGCCGCTGGCAAAGTAGCGCGCGCCTTCGAATACGCCCACGATATCGGCGTACTGCGTCGTCTCGGGCGTGGGAGTCGGTGTACCCGAGGCAATCCAGTGGCGCCATTTGACGAGGGAGAGTTGGGAATCGACCTCGACGTTGGGTTCTGGGTCTTGTCGTGCGACGCCCGGAACGGAGCTCTCGTATTCGTCGGCGAGTCCGGCGTAGCTGTGGCCGAATTCGTGGAGAATGATTTCCGCCGCGGTCGGGTGAACGGAAGAAACGGCGATGGGTCCGCCGGACCCGCCGTATTTGTCGGAATTGACGAGGACGAAGATGTAATCCCATACGCCTGCGCCGACCATATTGTCGGCGGCCTGAATGGCGCGCGAGGAGCCGAGCGCGTCGATGGTCAGGAGACGTTCGATGCCGAAACTCCAGAATGCGGAATTGTAATAGGTGTCGACGAGCGGCCCTGTCGAGGAAACCATCTTGTCCGCGCCGGACTGAGTGCTCGTGGAATCTACGCGATACACGTTGGTCAGATCGAAGTAAGTGTCCCATGGGGCGCGGTTCTGGAACGCGACGATGAGATTTTCCGTATCGGCATCGAATGCGGACAACTCGCCGCTTCTGTAGCCGTCGCCCACGACCACTACAACAAGCCGATTTGAGTCGGGGCCGGAATCAAGGACCTTTTCGGCATCGATCGGGCCGGCCTTCGACGCGGACAAGCCGATGTTCTCGATTGGAATCAC
>JBGTJY010000016.1:0-6743 GCA_041744855.1 Candidatus Hydrogenedentales bacterium | reverse complement strand
TCGCCGGTTGAAAACCGGCGCTACCAGGTAGGGCTAGTCGTCGCGGGCGTTTGCATGGGCATCGCCTACCTGATGAAACAACATGGCGCGGTGTTCGTGCTGTTCGGCGCGTTCGCGATTTCGTTATGCGTGACGGCGGATAGTCCCAGGCGGCGCTTGACGCATCTGGCGTTGTTCGGGATTGGCGTTGCGCTGCCCGTCGCGGGGACTTGGGCGCACCTGTTCTTTACCGTACGCTTCGACGCGTTCTGGTTCTGGACCGTCACGTATGCGCGGGCATACGCGGGCGAGACGGGCGTGACGCAAGGTCTGCGCATACTCGGCGATCGACTCGCGCGGATCGGGCCGTCGATTTGGCCGATCGGTGCGCTGGCCTTCGTGGGGATTTACGATGTACTGCGCCATCAGCCGCGGCGCCTTCGTTGGTACATTTTGGGTTTGCTGATGTTTTCGTGTCTCGGTGTGAGCATCGGGTTTTATTTTCGTCCGCATTACTTTCGTTTGTTGTTTCCGGCGATTGCGCTGCTCGCGGGATGTGGCGCGGCGCATGTATTGCGCTATGAGCAACTGAAACGATCACGGCGCGCAATCGCGGTATTCGCAGCGGCGGCGGCGTGCGTATACTCGCTCGCGTACGAAAGTAAATTGTTGTTCGGATCGACGCCGGTGGAAGCGTCGCGCGCGATCAGCGGGATCAATCCATTTCCCGAAGCGCTGACGATCGCGCAGTACATCGAGGAGCGCAGCGCGCCGGATGACACGATCGCCGTGATCGGATCGGAACCGGAAATCTGTTTTTACGCGCGTCGTCGATCGGCGACCGCGCACTTTTACACGTATCCGCTGATGGAGCCGCATCGATTCGCACGGTCGATGCAGGAGGAAATGATCGCGGAGATCGAAACGGCGCGTCCGGCGTTTGTCGTGTCGGTCGATATTCCAACCTCGTGGCTCGTGCGCCCCGATTCGGAGACCCTGCTGTTCGAGTGGCTTGAAACTTACCTCGTCCGCGTATATGAAATAGTGGGGCGGATGGACGTTGTTAGTGAAGAGGAAACTGTCTTTTATTGGACAGAAAACGGCGCGATACCCGATCGTGTATCTCCCTATTTCATAACGACTTACCAACGGCGTGAATAATTTTCGGAAGGGATGCGTCTATCTCGGCGGATGGGGTTCACGGTAGCATTCGATCGACCCATCGTTGACAGGAGGGGCAACCATGAAACTGTTGAAGTCCATCGTGATTCCCGCGATCGGCTTGATCGCGTTTCAGACAGCGGCGTTCGGCCAATCGAGCTCGGTGGCGCGCAGCGCGACGCCGAGTCCAACCATTCATCGCGGCAACGTTGGGCAATCGGCGATTTTCAACGCGCCGACAACCGCTAAAGTTTTGCCGGGCCCGATCATAACGCCGCGGCCAGGTCATGGACACGGCAATCACGGCGGCGGATCTGGACGTCCGGGCTATGGACATGGGCGTCCGGGCTATGGACATGGGCGTCCGGGCTATGGACATGGGCGTCCGGGCCATGGACATCATGGACACGGTCACGATCATCACGGCCGGTGTATCGGGTACCCGCACTTCGGATCGCGGTACTACCACGTGCATGGTCCGGCGTGCGTGTATACCGACGGCTACTACTCGACGACGAACGAGCGCGTGTTTGTTCCGGCGCGCTACGAGAACCAATACGTGCCGCCGCGCTACGAATTGAGAGTTCGATCGGACGGGCGCACCGTGAACGTGCTGGTGGCCAACGGTTACTACACGAAGGTGTACATCCCCGAGCGGTATGAGACGCGTCCGGTGCAGGTGTGGATTCCGGCGTCGTGGAGTTGCGGATACTATTATTGAATGCTCGCAGAGTTGGTGATTTTTGGGATGCCCGGTGCTTGCGCCGGGCATTCGTTTTTTCATACGCGGGATGAATGCGGAACTACGATCGTTTAGCGGCTCGAGAGGCCTTCGAAGCGCACGTAGCCGAATTGCTCTTCGCAGAGATCGCGGTAGGGACCGCGGGCGAGGATTAGTTCGTCATGCGTGCCTTGCTCGATGATGCGGCCTGCGTCGAGGACGATCACGCGATCGCAATCGACAACCGTCGAGAGGCGATGGGCGATTACGAGTGTCGTGCGGCCGCGCATCAAATCGGCCAACGCCACTTGGATGATGTTCTCGGCGTGCGAGTCGAGATTCGAGGTCGCCTCGTCGAGAATGAGAATCCGTGGATCGCGCAGGAAAGCGCGCGCGATGCTGAGGCGTTGCTTTTGTCCGCCGCTCAGTTTCACGCCGCGTTCGCCGATGACCGTATCGTAGCCTTCGCGCAGGCCGTCGACGAATTCGTCCACGTGGGCCATGCGCGCGGCGGCGAGCATTTCGGCCTCGGTGGCGCCCCGGCGGCCATAGAGGATGTTGTCGCGTATGGAGCCGCTGAACAGAATGGTGTCTTGCGAGACGACGCCGATGGTCTCGCGCAACGAACGAACTTGAAGGTCGCGCACGTCGTGACCGTCGATGTACACGCCGCCCATGCGAACGTCGTAGAAGCGCGGCAGGAGATTGACGAGCGTCGATTTGCCCGCGCCGCTGCGTCCCACAATCGCGACGACCTGATCCGGCGCCGCGGTAAATGAGACGTCCTGCAGCACGGGGACGCCGGGCGTGTATTCGAAATGGACATGGCGGAATTCGACGAGGCCGCGCGGGTTGCGCAACGGGATCGCGGTGGGCCGGTCGACGATGTCCGGCACTTCGTCGAACACTTCGAACACGCGGTCCATGGCGGCGAGGCAATCCTGCACGATGGCGGAGCAATCCGCGAGGCGCCGCGTCGGCAAATACAAATGCGAAATGAACGTGTAGAACCAGACGAAGTGCGCCAGGTCGAGCGAGCCTTGGATGACGCGATATCCGCCAAAGCCGATGACAACGAGCGGGCCGGCGGCGGTGAGAAATTCCGTGCCGGTGAAGAGGGTGGCCTGCACGCGCACTCGGCGGAGCATGTTGTCGAAGTACTGGCGATGAAGATCGAAAAAGTTAAGTTCTTCGGTCTTTTCGCGCGCGAACGCGAGGACCACCGGGAGTCCGCTTAGTTTTTCCGTGATTTCGCCGGACATTTCGGAGACTTGTTCCTGGACCGCCTCGGATGCGCGGCGCATGCGCGGATTCAAGAAGCTGATGCAGATGCCATAGAGCGGCAACGTGATGAGACTGACGGCGGCCAACTCCCAATCGAGCGCGAAGAGGAAGATGACGACGCCCGTGAGGAAAAGCATATCGACCACGGCCGTGATGATCCCGCGATCGAGAATGCCCTGCGCCGCGTTGATGTCGCTCACGAGGCGTGAGAGCGTTTCGCCCGTGCGGCGATTTTGGTGATACGCGAGGCTGAGCCGCTGGATGTGGCGATAGAGATCGCTGCGCAGATCGAATATCGCGCGGTTGCCGGCGAGCTCCGCGAGATAGGTGCGCCAGTACGTGATGGGCGCGCGAAGCAAAAACGCGGCGACGAGACTCGCGAGGATGATCGCGAGCCGGGCGAGTTTTTGGGACGTGTCGAGGTCACTCTCGACGGCGTACTTGACGATCAGGCCCAGCGCACCCGGAAGAAGGAGCGCGAGCGAAAACTTGAGCAACCCGCAGATGATTGAGCCAAGGCTGAGGCGCCAATAGGGCTGCGCGTAACGGATAAAGCGGCGAAACGTAGGAGACACCGGATTACTACCTTGCAGTCACATCGAATTTATTTCTAATGATACGGCCTTTCGGGACTCATCGGCCACGCTCAAGTCAGGGGCGAAGTCGCGTCCAACACGCGGGTGAATTCGGAGTAGTATCGGATTGGCTCAAAATCCGGGTCGACCCACGCGTCGAACCAGAAGCGCTCGTTCAGTGCGATTGCCCGCTGGAGGTAGAACACGGCGGGGTGAAGGTCGCCCTGGCGGCCGTAGCCGCAGGCGATGTTGAAATAGGCGGGGGCCTTGGTCGGGTCGCGTTCGATCGCGGTCTCGTATGCGCGTAGTGCGAGTTCGGCGTAGCCGAGTGTGTCGAGGATGACGCCGAGATTGAACGCCGGTTCCGGACTCTGCGGATCGAGTTGCATCGCCTTCTCGACAGCGGCGAGGGCGTCCGCGTAACGCATCGAGCGGCGATAGAGAATCGCCCTGTCGTTGTAGGGGCGGCTCCAGTTTGGGTCGATCTCGGTGGCCCGCGCCCATGATGCGTCGGCTTCGGGCTCGCGGCCCGTTTCGAAGAGAAGGATGGCGAGCCGGTTGTGCGCCCAATTCCAATCGGGCCGCAGCGCGATTGCCCGGCGGTAGGCGGCCTCCGCATCTTCGAATCGCTCGTCGCCGAAGGAGTGATGAACAAGGCCGAGCGCGTAGTGAACCTCGGGGGAGTCGGAGGCGGAATCTCCCACGAGCGCCGCCACCTGCTGCACGGCTTCGCGCGTTTCGGATTCGCGCGCGCGGGGATCGTCCTCGAGGAGTGCGATCATGCGATCGACTCGGTGATCATGAGGCGGCGCCGGGATATCGCCGAGGTTGTTTCGAAGCCATGCCTCGCGGCCCGCGCCCAACACGACGACGAGTGTTGCGACGCCGACCAGCACGCCGGTGAGCCGCCAGATTGTGCGGTGGGATTTCATCTACCGCGGCACGTCATTCCCGACGGCCCGTCGCCATGAGCCGTCGCAGTCGCGGGTACTGGTTGATCAATTGCTCCGGCAACTCGATTTCCCTTCCTCCCGAACCGTATTGCAATTCCAGCGCGTTCACGACGGCTTGGCCCCGGAAATGGTTGTTGGTGATGACGTAGGTGTCCGCCGCACGCTTACGTACCGATTCTATTCGCCGCAGCCACGGTTCAAGCTCTTCCTCGCTGTACAAGTAATCGTACCTTTCGTCGCGGCCGGCCTTGTCGTTGAACCAGTTTTCGTAGTTCCGGCCGTGCAAGCGGATGTATGCGAAGGCTGCGGTCACGTGTTCATCCGGCGCAATCGAATGATCGAAGATCGGCTGGTCGATGTTGCACAGCGCTACGCCACGCTCGCGCATACCCGCCAGGGTGTCCACGTGATTCCAGGAATCATGGCGCAGCTCGATGGCCAACGGGAATGCATGAAACGTCTCGATTACTCGGGCCAGATGCTGGCGGCCTTCGGGCGTGCGTTTGAAGCTCCAGGGTAATTGCACGAGCAGCGCGGCGAGAAGACCGGCATCGACCAACGGCCGAAAGCCCTCAAATACTTGCGCGACCACGTCCTGAGCAGGCCACGCGCCTTTGGTGTGCGTGAACGCTTGGAGAAGCTTTGCCGTGAAACGAAAATTTTCGTTGTGCGCGACGTGCTTAATCCACGCCGCGCAATAGCGCGCATCGGGCGGACGATAAAACGTGGAATTCACTTCGACGGTGTCGAACCAGCGGCTCAGCGCGACGAGCGGATGAGGCCCGCCACTCGCCGGATACACGACGCCTTTCCAGTCCTCGTAGGACCAGCCCGCGGGCCCGACGCGGACGACGCCGAGCGCTTCATTCATCCCGACCGGACCGCGTCAGTACACATCGAGGTCTTCGCCATAGGCGAGCGCGCCGCTGTAGTTGCGCTTGACCTCATCGAGAATCCATTCCTTCGGCGACCAGCTCAATTGGTGATACAACACGAGTATCCCCGGTTTGATCTCGGTGGCGATTTTCCCGAGCTCGACGCCGGAAGTGTGGAACGACGAGTGATACGCCTGGCCCGAGGGGTGAAGTTGCGACAGGGCCCGTTCGCTGTAGACCTCGTGCACGAGTACATCGCAACCGCGCGCTCGCTCGACGAGATTCTCGCTCGGACCCGTATCGCCCGAAATGACAATGGTGCGATTCGCGGACTCGAAGCGGTACGCGAAGGCGGCCTCCCATGAACCGTGATCGATTGTGATCGCCTCGACGCGCACGTACTGGTCGCGATGGACGACGCCGGGCTTGATCTCGATCGCGTCCACCTGCGCGCCGACGGGACTCGAGCGCTCGAGTCCGTTTACGCGCATGTCGATGTCTTGTTTGTAGGCCGCGAGGATGTGCTCCGTCATGGATTTGATGCCGGGCGGGCCGTAGACCTTGAGCGGTCTGTCGCGGCCAATGACCCACGGCGTGAAAATGAGATCGGGGTAGCCCGCGGTGTGATCCGAATGCAGGTGCGTGCAGAAGGCGACGTTCAGGTTCGCGGGGTGCAGCGCCTGGATGCGTTTCTCTTGATGCGCGAGCGACGCGCGCCGCACGACGCCTGGGCCGAAGTCGACTATGTACACATTCGGCCCGACGACGACGGCGGTAGAGGGTCCGGATTTCTCGGGAACGGGCGCGGGATTGCCGGTACCGAGCAGCACGACTTTGGTTTCGGCCTCGGTCAACGGCGTTTCGTCAGCCGCCTGTCCAAAGGCCAGCGTAGTCACCGCTACTATCGAGGAAACGTGCGCGAGGATCATTCGAGTTGGCTCCAGGTCACGAAGCCAATCTAACACCTCTACCGGGATTGCTCAAACCGGGAGGGACGCGGTCCTCCCTTCCTGAGTTTCGAGGTTCGTCTAGAGCAGCATTCGCAAGACCGGACGCGCAGGAGCGCGTCCCTCCCGGGATAGTCCCGTCATATGCGAGGAGATGTCGGCAGACATCGACGTGGCAATCTAGAAAATCCCCCGGGAGTCCCGTGTATTCCTGCGCAAATTCGGCGGCGCGAGCGACACGTTGAGTT
>JBGTJY010000015.1:0-5103 GCA_041744855.1 Candidatus Hydrogenedentales bacterium | reverse complement strand
GCTTTCGTCACCTGCCGCGTGGAGAATCCAGTCTCTCGCGCGATTTCTTTGGGGTCGGAATGCCCACGGTCGACGGCGCTCGCGATGATGTTCAAGAGGCGTTCGCGGCGCTGGCGGCAGACGCTGCAACGCAATTCTTCGCCCGTCGGCACGAACGCCGCGCCGCAGTCGTGACACGGTCGCGATTCAGCCGGCATTGTTCTGAATCTCTCGGGCCAGAATCTCGTCGGCAATTGGATCGACCTGCGCGTGCAGTTCGTCGAGCGTCCCATCGTTCCGGACAATCCAGCGCGCAAGCGCCGCCTTTTTTTCCGGCGGCGTCTGCGCCGCGATGCGTGCGTTCGCGTCGGCCATCGTCATACCCCGATTCTCAATCAATCGCCGTACCCGAACTTCCACGGGACAGTCGATCAAGATCAACCCCTCGAAGCCCGGCGCGAGTTGGCCGTTTTCGGCGTGCAACGCGGCGTCGACAATGGCCGCGCGCGCGCCCTCTTCGGCCAATTGCGCGAGGCGTTGCGCAATCTCCGCGCGAATCGCCGGGTGCACAATCTCGTTGAGCCGCTGGCGCGCCGCATCGTCCCCGAACACGGCTGCTCCCAGCTTTTCCCGATCAATCCTACCACAGGTCAAAACCGCGGGTCCGAACGCGGCGTTGACGGCCTGCTCGGCGATTCCACCGGGCGCTATCACGTCGTGGCCGATCCTGTCGGCGTCGATGACGGGGATTCCGCGCTCCATGAACCGCGCGCTGGCTGCCGATTTTCCGGCGGCGATTCCGCCGGTCAACGCGTATACCTTCATCGCTTCGCCACCGCCATTCGTGGCGTGTTCACGACCGTAATGGACACGGAAGCCTGAATCAACATCGGGTGCGGTATGTCGATCAGGACTTCGTTGAAGTCTGGACCGTTCACGACGCGCAACGCGGATTTACTCACGTCTCCGTCGCATTCGATGAACACTTCAACATCGGGCACGCCGCTCGGTACGCGCAATTCGATGTGCGCGATGTGAATCGGGCTATCGAACGCCACCTTGATGCTTTGCCGATACCCGTCAGCCTCGTCGACCTGGTAGGTCAGCCACCCCAAGCAAGACGGTGTGAAGACTGGCGCATTCAGATACTTCACACCCTCTGGCAGATTCGGCGCGATGTACAGCGCCTTGTCGGCCGGCGCCAGCAGGAATCCCTCGAGCGCGTACAACGCGTGCCAGGCCGCCAGCGCGTTCGGAGAGTATGCCAACGGTCCACAGCGACGCAGCATCTCCAGGCCCGCCTCGACTTGGCCAAACTCAATCAGCGCCGCCGGCAGAAATGTGGCGCTACGGTCGTCGGCGCTTAACGCGGATTGCTCCGGCCCGCTTCCGTTTCGAACAATTGCCGCGGCCACCTCGCGGGGATTCGCAGTTAAATGCGGGGGCGTTGTCAATCGCAGGAATCTTCGGTACCAAGGTCCAGCAAGTGACGCGGCTTCGACGCGCTCCGCATTTTCGTTGGTGAGTGACTCGCGCGGCCAATGCGCTTTCTCGAATGTGCTTGCCGCCTTCGAGGCTAGCAGCTCGTATTGCTGCGCTTCGGATTCGTGTTTGAAGCCTCGCGCCAAGTAGGCCATCGCGCACCACGCCGCGACCCACAGCCCGGATACGTAGGCGTCGGCGGGGCCATCGACAGTTTCCGGGATACCATCGTCGTTCGTATCGCGCGCGGCCGCCCACCGCGCGGCTGCCTTCGACGCCGGGTAAAGCTCCATCGCCCGCGCCCTTGCTCCCGTCATGCGATAGTTGCGCGCCGCGCAGAGGATCAGCTTGGCATTTAGTTCCAGTTCCACCGATTCGTCTGGCGGCGTGCCGCCGTCTGACGCGCCGCGAATGCCCCCGTGATCGCCCGGGTTCTCCTCAGTGCTCGCGTATAGCCCCAGCTCGCTTTGCGCATAGGCTGGGAAAAACAACAACGACCCCAGCGAATTGTAGAGACCCGCGCGGAGACCTTCCGGTCCAATCGCGTTCATGTCATTCGCGAGGACGAATTGCCCTTCTTTGGTCAGCATGGTATCGGTCGTCAGACTCTGCGCGCTATTCAGCAGCAGGCGCGAAAACCATTTCGGCAGCGAAGATTTAAGGAAGCGTTGGTGCCAATTCTCAACGGCTTTGATGAAATACTTGTGGTGCTGCACCGCATACCGCGCGACGTCCACCGAATTGCTGTATTTCAGCGCGTATCCGTTTTCCGTCTTGCGCCCTTCGATTTCGAGAAGCGGGCAATGCCAGGTCAATATGAACGAGAACTTCGCCGACGTGTTGGCAGCGATCGTTTGCGACAAACACAACGCCGCGCAACCGAGTCCGGACTCCGCCGTGAAACGATCCGGCAATTTCCCGTCACCGCTGAACGCCCACCACACCGCCGCGAGGTCTTCCTGCGATTCGCGCCGCCATCCGCAGAAGGAAATGGTCTGGCCCTCGGTGGGCGCCGCGGCGATCGTGTAGTCGCCTTCGTGCGTCGACCGAGCAGGCGAGTGTTTGGCTTTACTGCCGAGCCCGAATGCGAGCGCCAGCACCTCCAACCCGGGCATCATCGTGTCGGTCGCCTGCAACTCTTCCTTCTCGTTGCGGTAGATGAGGTGCATCGGCGCGCCCTCTTCGGGACGCGACGAGCCCACGCAGCCGCGCACGTCCTCCCAATTGAACAGGACGGACGCGTTGCACGGGCGCGCCGACGCATTGCGCAATTGCACGATAAACATTATCGCTGGCAGTTCCGCCGCTTCCGTGTCGTAGGGCAACACCGGCGACAGCACGCGCCAACTCACCCTCAGCGGAAATTGGGGGTCGTTGAGACCGTAGGTCGAACAGGGGAACAAGCCATCCCATTTCAATGCGTTCAGATCGACGAATGGCGCGCGAATGCCCGCGTTCTCAAACGATGTGGATGGTCCGGTCTGCAGGATTCGCGCATGCTGGTCGTCCCCGAATGCAGCACGAACCGCAAGGAAACTCCCGTAGGCAGAAGGAATCGCTTCTTTGGACGTTCGATTATTGTTGATCGTCACGCGCCGGATACGCCCGTCGCGGCCCAATTCCATCCCGCCGGCCCCGACGCCCCCCAGAGAGGTTCCCCCGCCCTCACCGACATCCGCATGCGACACTGCGTCAACTCGATCGTCGAGTCGTTAGCGGATCGTCGGCGCGCGAGTCCGTCCGTTCCTGCACGCGACCGCCAAGAATCAAGACAATTCCTTCAGCATCACGATCGCGTCCTCGTTGGTCTTCGAATAGTATCCCCGCCGCAGCCCGACGCCGCGAAACCCGGCGGACTCGTATAAGTTGCGCGCGGCGGTGTTCGACTCGCGCACCTCGAGCGTCGCGATCCGCGCGCCCTGCGCAATCGCCGCCACAATCAGGTGCGTCAATTGTTCGCGACCGTAACCGCGCCCGCGGAAACCGTGATCGACGGTCACGCTCGTTATATGCGCCTCATCGGCCACGAGCCAGAACCCGCAATACCCGATGAGCTGGCCCTCCGAAAAGGCGACGCGAAAATACGAGCGCGGGCTCCGCATTTCGTCGCGAAACATACCGGTCGTCCAAGGCTCGGGATACGCCTCGACTTCGATGTCCATGATTCCGGCGAGATGCGATTCCCGAAGCGGCTCATACACGAGCAACGATTGTTCCGTGGTGCTCATGGCGCCGCGACTGCCTTCTTCATCTCCTCGGCCTGCGATCCGCGCAGATACACCGGCTCGACCGCAGCCGCGTCGCCGGTATCTCCGCTCATCGCCATCCGTGCGCCCAATATCCCGACCGACGCCGCACGCGGATACGAGTGCAGACCGCCGAGAAGTTCGGCGGCCGGACGCACCGCAAGAATTTCGTCGCGATACCGGTCCGCGCCGTCCCCGAGAAACACGCAATCCTCCGGCACGCGTTCTAGCATAGTTTGGACGGACGCGACCATCGGTTCGTGCACGGAGATCAACGCGTCGCCATCGATTTGATAAGCGCCAAAAAAAACTTCCGCCATCTTCGCGTCCAACGCGGGACAAATTGAGCCTGACGCCGCGCCAGCGTTTAGCGCGAGGGCGTCCAAGGTCCCTACTCCAAATAGCGGCAATCCCCAGCCCAAAGCGAGGCCCTTCCAGGCCGACACGCCGACGCGCAAACCGGTGAACGATCCAGGCCCGACCGACACGGCGAGACCGTCCAATTCCGGACCTTGTATGCGTACTTCTTCGAGCAGCCAGCGCGTGGTTTCAAGCATCCTTTCCGAATGCCGCCGGCCGCCGCAAATCGCCACTTCCCCGAGCACCTCGCCCCCGCGCACAACCGCCACGGAGTAATACGGCGTACTCGTGTCCGCAGCCAAAATGACCATCCCCGAATGATAGCGCTCGCCGCGAGAATCGTTCAATTCCAGCACTCACCTTCGGAGTTCCGCATTTATGCGCAGGGCCACGCAGAAGGCCCGGCTTCCGAACGTGTTAGTCTGACGGTCACTACAGTTCCTGGGGCGCGCATTTTCATGAGGCACGTCAGGCGAATTTTGATTGGTGCGGCAACCGCCGTCGTACTCGTCGCGTTGGCACGGCTCGCACTGGCTCCTAACATTCATTTCGATACCTCGCCTGCACTCCACCCGTCTGGGTTGAAAGAAAATAAGCAAGGCAAAGTCGCCACAGAAACCCGGGACGATTCGCCACCGAGGATTGCGACAAACACGAGAGAGATGGATGTAAACGATAAATCGTCCAATGGCGCTATGAGGGACACCGCCGCGCCCTTCGACACCCCTTCGGGGGAGTAGAAATCCGATCGAGTAGCAGTGGCCGCTGTTTCCCCGGGCTAGTCGTGCTTTCGAAATCGCTCTAGCCGCTCCTTGAATTCCGCCTCCTTCCCCCGATCCGTTGGCTCGTAATACTTTCCCGCTTCGACGCCGTAGTTCTGCTCGACGTACCCCTCCGGGAAATCATGCGCGTACTGGTAGCCCTCGCCGTGTCCCAAGCGTTTCGCGCCGCGGTAATGCGCATCCTGCAAGTGTTTCGGCACGGCGACGGTCTCGCCCTCGCGCACGTCGTGCATCGCGGCCTCGATCGCGCGATA
>JBGTJY010000014.1:0-11427 GCA_041744855.1 Candidatus Hydrogenedentales bacterium | reverse complement strand
ACGCTTGGGCTGAAAAGCAGTCGGCGGTCGCGAGCCGTCTGTGGCAGCTTTCGGGCGCGGCGGGCGAGCTCAACGACGCGACAATCAAGTCGGCGATCGAGGCGCGGCACGCCGAGATCATGAAAACGTTGGACCCGGCGTGCAGGGAATTGTTGGACGAATTTCCGAAAGTGAAGGAGCGGTACACGCGTGACGAGTTTCTCTATCACGTGCGCGATCGCGAGTTTCGCGTGCCGCTCTATCGCACGAGCCTCTCGGGTTCGAAGATTCCGCGCGTTGCGCTGCCATCGCTGGACAACGACGGCGATCTCCTGCGTTGGCTGCTGAAAGAAAATCTGCCCGGGCAATTCCCGTACACGGCGGGCGTGTTTCCGTTCAAGCGCGACGACGAAGACCCGACGCGGATGTTTGCCGGCGAAGGCGACGCGCAACGGACGAACGAGCGTTTTCGTCTGGTTTCGCGCGACGCGAACGCGAAGCGATTATCGACCGCGTTCGACTCGGTGACTCTGTATGGCTGGGACCCCGCGGAACGGCCCGACATTTACGGAAAGGTTGGCACCTCGGGCGTCTCGATCTGCACGCTGGACGACATGAAGACGCTGTACAGCGGGTTCGATTTGTGCGCGCCGAACACGAGCGTGTCCATGACGATCAATGGTCCAGCGCCGATGATCCTCGCGATGTTCTTGAATACGGCCATCGATCAGCAGATGGAGCGATTCGAGAAGGAACACAAACGCGCGCCGAACGCGGAAGAACACGAACGCTTGAAAGCGCACGCGCTGCGGTCGGTTCGCGGCACCGTGCAAGCGGACATCCTCAAAGAGGACCAGGCGCAGAACACCTGCATTTTCGCGATCGATTTCGCGTTGCGCATGCAGGCCGACGTGCAGAAATATTTCATCGACCACGGCGTGCGGAATTTCTACTCGGTGTCAATCTCGGGCTACCACATGGCCGAGGCGGGGGCGAATCCGATTACGCAGGCGGCGTTTACGCTCGCGAACGGTTTCACGTTTGTCGAGTATTACCGATCGCTCGGTATGAACGTGAACGATTTCGTACCGAATTTTTCGTTCTTCTATTCGAACGGCATGGACCCGGAATACGCCGTGCTGAACCGCGCGTCACGCCGCATTTGGGCGGTGGCGATGCGCGACTTGTATGGCGCGGATGACCGCTCGCAGAAGTTTAAGCTGCACGTGCAAACGAGCGGGCGCTCGCTGCACGCGCAAGAGATTTCGTTCAACGACATTCGCACCACGCTGCAGGCGTTGTCCGCGCTGTACGTCAATTGCAATTCGCTGCATACGAACGCGTATGACGAAGCAGTCACGACGCCTACCGAAGAATCCGTGCGGCGCGCGTTGGCGATTCAGATGATCATCAATCGCGAGTATGGACTCTACAAAAACGAGAACGCGCTCCAAGGGTCCTTTATCATCGACGAACTGACGGACCTCGTCGAAGCGGCCATCCTGCAGGAGTTCGACAGTCTGACGGAGCGTGGGGGAGTCCTCGGCGCGATGGAGACCGGTTATCAGCGCTCGAAGATTCAGGACGAATCGCACTACTACGAGCAGCGCAAGATGACGGGCGAGTATCCGATCATCGGCGTCAACACGTTCACGAACCCAACCGCGAACGTAGAGGCGCAGATGGACGCGCTCGAGGTGCGGCGCGGCTCCGAGGAGGAGAAGCAGCGGCAGATTGAGCGGTTGCGTGCGTTTCAAAAACGTTACGCGGACGAATCGCCGCGCGATATCCAACGCCTGCAACAGGCTGCGCTCTCGAACGGCAACGTGTTCGAGGAGTTGATGCAGTCGGTGCGCACGTGTTCGCTCGGGCAGATATCGCAGGCGCTTTTCGCGGTGGGCGGGCAGTATCGGCGGAATACGTAGCCGCGGGGATCGGCAGCTGATTTGACAGGCTGAGGCCGTGAGGGCGTAGAATTTTCGTCAGCACGGGGGATTCGCGGACCCTGCTCCGGCCACCCACGCCACGCCCGCCTCTGTTTTTTTCCTCCTAATCGTGGTGGTCGCGGTATGTCTTTCGGTCGGGTGAGCAAAGCTGAAGTCCTGCAAAATGTGATGGCGGGACTCACGGTCAGTTTCGTGGCGCTGAGTTTGGGCGCCGCGTTTGGGGTGCTTTCGGGCCGGGGCGCTTTCGCGGGCATGTTGTCGGCGGCGATTATCGCGACGATTACGTCGGCGCTAGGCGGCACGCGGATTCAGTGTTCCGGGCCGACGGGTGTGATGACGACGGTGACGGTTGTGCTGGTCGCAGCGGCTCGGGAGCGCGCGGAACTGGCGGGTTCGGAAACGAGCGCCGATCATCTTATCAACCTGACCATCTTCGTCGCCGCTGCAATGCTGCTGCTTTCGGCGATCCTACGTCTGGGCAAATTCGTCGCGCTGGTGCCAAACGTCGTCATTTCCGGATTCATGAATGGCATTGCGGTCATTATCTGCCTCGAACAATTGAAAAAACTCTTTGGCTTCGCCGGACACATCGCCTATACCGGGCCTATGCGCGACAACCTTCTGATCGCCGCGGCGAGCTTTGCATTGGCGTACGCGATTCCAAGGTTCACGCGGCGCTACGTGCCGAAATTTTCGAGCCTGCTTTCCGGGACGTTCCTGACCATCATTCTTATGACGGCGCTTTCAGGGGCACTGCAGCTTCCGGTCGAGCATGTCCAGGTTTCGACGACGATTCACAATGCGGGCGATCTGACTCGACTCATCGCGGATCAATGGCCGCGCGGGTGGGACAGGGACGATCTACTGTTCGTACTTCCATTTGCGTTCCAACTCTTTCTCATCGCTTATCTCGATACGCTGATGACGGCGCTCGTTGTCGACAAAATGATGAAGGAGACGACGAAGCCGAATAAGGAATTGATGGCGCAAGGTGTGGCGACCGTCGCCGTCGGAGTACTCGGCGGCATCCCGGGCGCGCTTGCCACGATTCGATGCGGTCTCATGGTGAAAGAGGGGGCGTCGTTGCGCTTGGCGGGTATCCTTGTGGGTGTATTCACGCTTATCGAAATTATGCTGTTTCAGAACGCAATCAACCTGATCCCCCAGGCGGTGTTCAGCGGAATTTTGATCAAGGTGGGCGTCGACGTCTTCGATTGGCTCCCGGTCCGGCTCTATGTGAAGGAACTAATCGACGATCCGGGCAATGTGCTGCGCAACTTTTTGTCGCGTCACGACGACGAGCCGATTTTCGTCACGAATCGCGAAATGATCATGATCACGGCGACGGCTGCGATCACGGTCATCTGGGACCTCAACATCGCGGTTGCCGCTTGCACGGCTGGATTCTACCTGCACAATCTCGTGTTGAATAGGCGGAATCCGATGCGCGACCTCAAGCCGCTTGTCGAGAGCGAGTCGTTGGCCGGAGAGCCGTGAGGGGTTGGTGGAGACGTAACGAGGTGGACGCGGCGTACCGCGCTCGCCTATTCTTCTGCACTTCTCAAAGCCGTTCTCGGAATCTTCCATGCTCGACTTGAAGTACATTCGCGAAAACGCCGAGGCATTGCGCCAGGCGCTGTCGCATCGCAACAACGTGGCCGTGGATGTCGACGCGTTGATTGAACTTGATCAACGCGCGCGGGCGCTTCAGCATGAGACCGATCGGCTTCGCGCGGAGCAGAACGCGGCCTCGAAACAGATCGGCCAATTCATGAAGGAGAAGCAGCCGCAGAAGGCTGAAGAGGCGAAGGCGGCCATGAAGGCGCTCAGCGACACGATTGAGCAACGCGGCAACGAACTCAAGGAACTTCGCGCGGAGCTTGACGCGTTATTGATGACCATTCCGAATGTGCCGCACGAGTCCGTTCCCGTGGGGACGGACGAATCGGCCAATCGGGTCGAGCGGGTTTGGGGCACGCCGCGGAAATTCGACTTTGTGCCGAAGGACCACATCGAGCTGGGGGAGTCGCTCGGCATTTTGGATTTCGAGCGAGCGGCGAAACTTTCCGGGGCGCGGTTCTCTTTATCGATGGGCGCGGGGGCGCATCTCGAACGGGCGCTGATCAATTTCATGCTGGACATCCACACTGGCGAACACGGCTACACCGAGGTGCTACCGCCTTTTGCCGTAAATTCGCGTGCGCTCGAGGGGACCGGGCAACTGCCGAAATTCGCAGAGGATCAGTTTCGGCTCGAGGGACACGACCTGTGGATGATTCCGACGGCTGAGGTTCCGCTGACGAACATCCATCAGGAGGAAATCCTCGGCGTGGACGAATTGCCCAAGTATTACGCCGCGTATTCGCCGTGTTTCCGGAGCGAGGCGGGTTCATACGGCAAGGACACGCGCGGCTTGATTCGGCAACACCAGTTCAACAAAGTCGAGCTGGTTAAAATTTGCAGCGCGGAAAAGTCGTTCGAGGAACTCGAAAAACTGACACAGAACGCAGAGACGATCTTGCAGCGGCTGGAATTGCCCTATCGCGTCGTGAGCCTCTGCACGGGGGATATAGGCTTCAGCGCGGCGAAGACCTACGACCTCGAAGTGTGGTTGCCGGGCCAGGACCGGTACCGCGAGATTTCGTCCTGCTCCAATTGCACGGACTTCCAGGCGCGCAGGGCGAACATTCGGTATCGCGCGGAGAAGAAACCGGAATTCGCGCACACGCTCAATGGCTCGGGGATTGCCGTCGGCCGCGCGTTCATTGCGATATTGGAGAACTACCAGAACGCTGATGGTTCGATTTCGGTACCGAAGGCGTTGCAGCCCTATCTTCGGGGGCGCAGTTCGATCACACGCGCCTCCGCGCGTGCGTGATCGTCACGGGAGATCGCGATGGCCTACGCGAACATCCTCTACGAAGTCACTGATCATGTCGCGACGATAACCCTCAATTGACCCGAAGTGCGCAATGCGTTGAACTTCGAGACGTTCGACGAAATCAACGCGGCGTTCTCCGCAGTGCAGCGCGATGCGGAGGTGCGCTGCGTCATTCTGACCGGAACCGATCCCGCGTTGGGGTGCATTGCGTCAGACTGAGGACCGAAGGCACCGACAGCTTTATCGAGAAACGGCCGCCGGTTTTCAAGGGACGGTAGCGGGATTCAAGGGACGATAGTGGGCTGGACTAGCGCCTCTCGCTTGGGTACCATAGATCCGATTGCGGTAATTAACTCAGAGGATGCCCATCGTGAAACGCAATGTGATAACCATCGTGGTTGCGCTCGCCATCGTGGGCGCCATTTTGTTGGTGCAACGGCTCGACCCGGAACGCCGCACCGACGCTCAAATCGAGGCGTCGCAGGAGACCGAAGAACAGCTTGAGCAGGCCGAGACGGCGACCCAGGAACTCGAAAACGAGGCGGACGCCGCAACCGTCGAAGACGTAAAGGACGAGAACGTGATCAAGGTCAAATTCGCATGTTCGAACGGCGACTTCGTTATTGAGATGCACCGCGACTGGGCGCCGCTGGGCGTCGACCAGTTCCTCGCGGCGATAGCGGATGGCGTGTATGACGAGGCGCGGTTCTTCCGCGTGGTGCCGGGATTCGTCGTTCAGTTTGGTATGCCCGGAGACGCTGACCTGGGGAACAAGTGGCGCTCGAAGGTCATCAAAGACGATCCCGTCCTGAAGCCGAATGTGCGCGGGACGGTCTGCTTCGCGACTTCGGGCAAGGACTCGCGCACGACTCAGGTCTTCATCAACCTCGGCGACAACCGCCGTTTGGATGACATGGGATTCACGGTCTTCGGGAACGTGACCGAAGGCATGGACGTCGTGGACAAGATCAACCCGAAATACGGCGAGGCGCCCAACCAGGCGCTTATTCAGCGGCGCGGGAACATCTACTTAAAGGACGCATTCCCGGACCTGGACTACATCAAGAAGGCGACGATTTTGAAGCCGGAATCGAAGTAGGCCGCCCGTTTCAAGTTTGGGCGTTCGCGAGAAAGCGATCGGGGCGTTGCGCGATTTCGGGGAACGCTTCGAGCACTTGCCGGTCCCACGTGATGAGGGGCACTCGTAGTTGTTGCGCAAGCGCGACGTATTCACAGTCGTATGCAGTACACCGCGAGGGGATTGCGATGCGAATGACTGCGTCGTCTTCCATCGAATGAGTCCGAACCGAAGTGATTATGCGGCGTGCGCTGTACATGCCCCGCACGCCTCTCGCGGGCTCTAACAGTCCGGTTCGTAGATGCGTCACGACTACGTTGCGGAACTCGCTCAACCAAATTGTCGGCGCGTGCCATTGGCGGTCTCGAAAGAAGACAGCTCTCGCCGTCTGGTGCAAATCCCCCTTGAACACAAATGCGACCAACACATTTGTGTCCACAACAATCATGGCCGGCCTTCGTTAATGGCGCGCTCAATGTCTTCCAGCGTTAGACCCGGACCCTTGGTTTTTGCAATCTCCTCCTCGATCAGCCGAATGAATCCTTCGGGGTCGGTCTGGGGATCGGGAATGTCAATGGACTGCGCTTCTTCGAGAACGTGTACGACCTCGTCTTCCAGTCCGCGGCCGTGAGCATTCGCGCGCCGTTCTAGCCATTCCGCCAGATCGTCTGAAATGTTTTTGATCACGATTGTCTTCATGAGGCAATCCCTCTAATCGACTATGTTCGGATGTTTCGTGTTGGCTACACTTCAATCCACCGCATGCGTATTCTCAAACGCAGCAATCTTGTCCTCGAATCGCAAGGTCAGTCCGATTTGGTCCCAGCCGTTCAACAGACGCTCCTTTAGGAAACCATCGATCTCGAACGGAATCGCAGTACCGTCGGGTTTCGAAATGGTTTGTTTCGGCAAGTCAACCGTGAGCGTGTATCCTTCCTTCGCGTGTACTTCATCGATCAACAATCGGATGGCGGCGGAAGGCAGTACGATCGGCAGCATCCCGTTGTTGAAGCAGTTGTTGTAGAAAATGTCGGCGAACGACGGCGCGAGGATGCAGCGGAATCCGTAGTTGTCCAAAGCCCACGGCGCATGTTCGCGCGACGAGCCACAGCCGAAATTCTCGCCGGCGACCAATATCGACGCGTCGTTGTACCTTGGCGCGTTCAGTTCGAATTCCGGATTCGGCGTTTCGCCGTCCGCGAGAAATCGCCAATCGAAGAACAGCGCGTCCTCGTAGCCCGTGCGCCCGATGCGTTTCAGGAATTGTTTGGGGATGATTTGGTCGGTATCGACATTTTGCCGATCCAATGGCGCGACAATTCCGGTCAATTTCGTGAAGGGTTGCATTACTTCTCGCTCCTATTTCGTCAGTGCCACGCCTGTTCGTTCGTAGTAGGTCACGAGGCCCGGTAACGATTCCTTTTCGAGTTCCGAGTTCGACTTGCCGATACACTGAAGGAATGTCAGCAAGATATTCCGTAATTCATCAGCGCCTGTAGGGAGGGCTTCAAGGGTTTCTATTTGAACGAACTCTGGAACTCCCCACCACCTAGGAGACTTCTTCCTGACAATAGGGCGAAGTCGCCGACCTTCGGCGTCGAATGTGGCGTCATAGACTCCGTTCGTCACATCGATGGGTTCCATATAGCTTTCGGCGTCCTCGATCAAGGTAAACATACATAAATCGTTAGGCTCCCAAGTAAACACTGGCGGTTTAATCGACGCGGTCGAGTGAACGTCACCCATTGGTCCGCACCATGCGCACCTGTTGATATCGCGCACCGCCGCCGTGGCTGCCGAGATCGAATACGACGCCGAGAATTAGCAGCGCCAATGCCCAGCCGGAAATCGCGCCGTTCTCGTTCATCGCGATCGCGTAGGCGCAGGTCGTGTAGGGCATGAAAAACCAGCCCAATACCGGCCATAGCGCAGTCTCAAACGCCGCGGCTCCGTAGCCAGTGAACGCAATCACGATGAGCGCGAACCGGGGAAAGAATGCAGCGAGCGCTAAGAGGCAACAGGGCATGGAAACCTCATTTCACTTAGACTTCCTCGATCTGATAGGGGTCCTTCAACAACTGAGCGGTCGTCTCGACGAATCGTTCAACCCGCGGAGTGAACGCGGTGATAGATGCCTCGTCCGCGTCTTCGAAATCGCGGTAGTCCGTACGAGAGCGATAACTAAGCAACCGATTGAATATTTGTCCGACCTCATCGGGGAAGTGTCCAGGCTTAACGAAGTGTTGGTTGAAGTAGGCCTGTACTCCGCTATGCTTTGCAGATTCGAGTTCTTCCGCGGCCAATAGCGCTGACGCACCATAACAGGAAGCGTAATACAATCGATTGGCCGCGCCGGTCCACATAGCCTTAGCGGAGAGCACTCTCGCCTCGTCTAAAGACCGCTTCGCACGCATCAAACGGAAACGCGCCCGGTCTTCTTTTGTGTGGCTCACAAGAAAAGGCCTTCGCGGTCAACATTGGCATAAAACGGCGTCGTCTGGTTTAGCGCAAGTCGCCAATCGGATTTTGGTTCAACCATCATTGTCAGCACGGCGTCATTGACAAGCTGGACTGGATAAATACGGCAGTGCAAAGTCTCTTCCATTTCAAACGGGAATTGAAACGACGTCAAAACCAAGAAATCCCAATCCGAATCCGGTTCCGCGTCGCCGCGCGCGCGGGAGCCATATAGAATCACCTCTGCACCCGGGTCAAACTCGAGCACGATGCGCTTGACGGCCTGCGCGATTTCAGATTGGGCGGCAATTCGACCCGCTGCTTTGTGATCCGGCGTTTCAGTTTTCATGAAACTCCCACTCCCGAATGTCCGTGAAGTGGCCCTTGATCGCCGCGGCGACTGCCATCGCGGGACTCACCAGGTGCGTGCGTCCGCCTTTGCCTTGGCGGCCTTCGAAATTGCGGTTCGAGGTCGAGGCGCAACGGTCGCCGGGGTTCAGCCGGTCGTCGTTCATCGCGAGACACATGCTGCAACCGGCTTCGCGCCACTCGAATCCCGCATCACGAAAAATCTTATCGAGACCTTCCGCCTCCGCCAGTTCCTTCACCTGATGCGAGCCGGGCACGACCAAAGCCTGATCGATGGACGAATGCACCTTGTATCCCTTTACCAGTTTGGCCGCGGCGCGCAGATCTTCGAGCCGGCTATTCGTGCATGAGCCGAGGAAGACTTTGTTAATGGTGACGGCCGTCATCGCCACGCCCTCGTCGAGGCCCATATACGCCAGCGCGTTTTGTGCCGTCGAGCGCTCATTGCCGTCGGCGATTTCCGTCAGTACCGGTGTGCGGCCTGAGATATTCGTCACCATTCCGGGCGACGTGCCCCACGTGACTTGCGGCTCGATGTCGGCGGCGTCCAAACTGACGACGCGGTCGTACTTGCAACCCTCGTCGGAGCGCCACGCGCACCAACGCTCGGCCAGTTCCTCCCAATGCGCGCCTTTCGGAACGTACGGGCGTCCCTTGAGATATTCGATCGTGACCGCGTCGGGCGAGATGAGCCCCGCCCGCGCGCCGCCTTCGATGGACATGTTGCACACCGTCATGCGGCCTTCCATGCTCAGGGCGCGAATTGCGGAGCCGGTGTACTCGATGACGAATCCCGTGCCGCCCGCGGTGCCGATTTTGCCGATGATCGCGAGGATGATGTCTTTCGCCGTGATGCCGAGCGGCAGCGTCCCATCGACGCGCACTTCCATCGTCTTCGCCGGGCTTTGCAGCAGCGTCTGCGTCGCGAGCACGTGCTCGACTTCGCTCGTGCCGATGCCGAACGCAAGCGCGCCGAATGCGCCGTGCGTCGACGTATGCGAATCGCCGCAGACGATCGTCTGACCGGGCAACGTCAGACCCAACTCCGGACCGATCACGTGCACGATGCCGTTGCGGCGATCTTTCATGTCGAAAAGTTGGATGCCGAACTCGCGGCAATTGCGCTCGAGCACTTCGACCTGCTGTTTCGACATCGCGTCCCGAATCGGCTGACTACGGTCCGTCGTGGGGATGTTGTGGTCCATGGTCGCGAATGTCAAGTCCGGCCGCCGCACCTTGCGATTCGCGAGCCGCAACCCCTCGAACGCCTGGGGCGAAGTCACCTCATGCACATAATGGCGATCGATGTACAAGATCGCGCCCTGCCCAGGTTCGTGGTGGACTACGTGGGCGTCCCAGATTTTTTGATAGATGTTTCTCGCCATCACTTCATCCTTTCAAAATCGATCGAAGTTCTCTAGCACATGCTGCTACGGAATGATGACTTTTTCCGCTAATTGGGGATAGACACGCGGAAAGTCTCTTGTGTTCAAAGTGATGATCCTATCGACACCCGCCTTTATAGCTGAGTGCGCGATGAGCGCGTCGTAAGTGGCTCCGCCGAAAACCTCACTGTCCGCGAGGTGTTTAACCACGTTCAAATAGTCTTCGGCCGTCAACGAGACGATCTCAAAATTTTCGACAATGTTGTGCATAATAAGAACTAGGGCATCCTGTGGAGCAACTCCGAGCCTGCGCGGCATGCCAGTAATTGCGGAGTACAATTCCGCAATGGAATGAACCGCGATGACACCCGCATCTTGTTTGCGAATTACGCGTTGGAACCATGGCAAAGCCCGCTCATGGAATTCATGTATTGGAATGAGACTCGCAACAAGAACCGATGTATCTAGAAGCAGCCTCACTCTCCCAGTCGTCCTAACAGCTTTCGCATCCGTTCTTCCCTATCTTCTCGAACAAGATCATCCGCAATCTTGGGTCCCTGCAGATTCGCGACGAGCACACCACCTTTGTCGATAAGCGTTGGCGCTGCCTCAACAACACGAAGCCGGAGACCTCCGTCCGGATTCGCCTCGGCGGTCATCGTTATTCCGTGCGACAAGTGCAGACGCTCGCAGATACGCTCCGGGATGAGAATATCGCCTGCTTCATCCGCCGTAATCTGATTTTCTTTGTCAGTACTCATGGTGTTCATCCGTGGCCATCTGCGTTCAACTGTGGTGAATCAAGAATTATACTTCCGCAGCAAGTCGTCCAGCGCCTCGCGCAGGAGCGATGCTTCGTTCAATTTCTCCCGGCGCGCTAACCTCGACAATCCCGCAAGCTGACCCTGGGTGTAGTGCGTCGTCTTCGTGACCATCTTCTCTTCGCGCGCGAGGCAGACCTTGTTTGGGCCTTTTACCTTCGCGCGATACAGCGCTTCGTGACAGCGCCGCAGCACGCGCTTCACGTCCGTGCCGTCATCGGGCACCGACGCGACGCCGCCACTAAACGTCAGGCCCATCGTCTCCGGGCTGCCGCCCTTCACCGGACCCTTCGATTCGCGCTCATATTCCCGGCGCGCATGCTCGATGCTCATGAACGCCTCTTCCTTATCGAGCCCGCGAAACATCACCATCAACGCGTCGCCGCCATAGCGATAGATTTCGCCCGACGCCGACACCACGCGCCCAAGCGAATCCGCGAACGACGCGATGAGCTTGTCGCCGTCGTCGTTGCCAATCACGCGGTTGATCGCGCCGAAGCCATCGAGGTCC
>JBGTJY010000013.1:0-4227 GCA_041744855.1 Candidatus Hydrogenedentales bacterium | reverse complement strand
TCTCAAGTTCCGCGAGCGCGGGCATGAGCGTTTCGGGGACGTACTTGCCGCCGAATTGGCCGAAGCGTCCGCGCGCGTCAGGATATTGTTGCTTTTGCATTGTGGATGAAACGCCGTACTCGTTCACGGTCCTTTATTCCTGGCTGTGACTCGACGCCGCTCGCCGTGTCGACTGCGTAAGGTCGCACTGCGCGAATGGCCTCCGCGACGTTTTCGGGCGTCAGGCCTCCAGCGAGGATGATGGGTTTGCCGAGGGCTTTGGCTTCGCGCGCGAGCTTCCAGTTCGCGAGCTGACCGGTGCCGCCGCGCGCATCGGGCGAATACGCATCCACCAGAAATGCGTTTGCGGCGTAATATTGGCGCATGTCGTCAATATCCGAAGCGTCACCCAACCGGAAGGCCTTAATGGTTTTGAGGTCTAGCGCCCTGCAAAGTGATGGGTCTTCCTCGCCGTGCAACTGAATACAGTCGACAATCTCAAGATAGTCTAACAAAAATTCGATGGGATCGTTGACCGAAATGGCGACGGTAGTGACGAATGGGGGCAAATCGTAAATGATCTCTGCGGCAACGCCGGGCTCGATGAACCGGCCCTTGGCCATCGCTTCTTCACTGAAGTTGAACCCGAGCGCGTCGGCCCCGGCTTCCGCGGCGTAGAGCGCATCGTCGCGGTTGGTGATTCCGCAAATTTTAACTTTCATCCGTACCGATAAGCTGTCGAATTTTTGCGCCAATGTCGTTGCTCGAAACCAGCGCTTCGCCGATCAGCACGGCATCGACGCCGCCGGCCTCGAGTTTCTTGACCTGTTCGCGCGTCTGAATGCCACTTTCGCTAACGAGGACCTTGCCACCGGGCACGAGCTTTTTCAGTTCGAGCGTCGTATTGACGTCGACCGTGAACGTCGCGAGGTCGCGGTTGTTGATGCCGATGATGTGCGCGCCGACAGCGATAGCGCGTTCGATTTCCTCGGCGTCGTGCGTCTCGACGAGGACCGACATGCCCAGGCGCTCGGCGATTTCGAGGTACTCCCTCATCTGTTCATTGCTGAGTATGCGCACAATCAGGAGAATGGCGTCGGCGTTCGCGGCGCGGGCCTCATAGATTTGGTATTCGTCGACAATGAATTCCTTGCGCAGGCACGGCACATCGACGTATTGGCGAACATTTTCTAAATCGTGCAGGTAGCCCTGAAAATATTTCTCGTCTGTCAAAACGGAAATCGCTCGGGCGCCAGCTTGCTCGTAGGTCGTGGCAAGCTGCAACGCATCGCCCTCGGGCAGGATGCGTCCCCGGGCGGGCGAGGCGCGCTTGATCTCGGCGATGAGACTGATGCCCGGCGCACGCAACGCCGCGCGGAAATTGCGCACGGGCGAGGCGGTCTCGATCTTCTCGCGAATCTCGGCAATGGGGCGCCGGCGTTTCGCGTGCTCCACCTCGCCGAGTTTGTGAACCCGGATTTCGTCCAGGATTGTGGTGGTTTTCATTGTCTTGATTGTCACCGGAATGTCACGCCACGCACACACATTAGTTATGCCACGAACGCTTTCATCGCCTCGAGTTTTCGCGCCGCTTGGCCGGAATCAATGGATGCGCGGGCCATTTCGATCGCTTCCGCCCAATCGTTCGCGGATTCCCCTGCAAGTATGGCAGCGGCCGCATTGAGTACCACGATATCACGCCGGGGACCTGCTTCGCCCGATAGCACCTCCGCGAGGATGACTGCATTGCGATGCGAGTCGCCGCCCGCCAAGGCGTCGAGTCCCGATTTCGCGAAGCCGAGCTCGGCGGGATGCATTTCGTAGCTCGATACGGCGCCGTTTTTCGATTCCGCGACATAGCTTGGTCCGGCGAGCGTAAGCTCGTCGAGTCCGTCGGAACCGTGAACGACAAACGCGCGCCGCACGCCGAGATTCGTCAGGACGTTCGCCATGTCTTCGATGCGGCGGCGATCGAAGACGCCGACGACTTGTCCCGTCGCGTTGGCCGGGTTGGTGAGCGGCCCGAGCAGATTGAAAACCGTTCGCGTCTTCAGCTCTTGTCGAACCGGCGCGACGTGGCGCATGGCCGTGTGCAGCGTGCGCGCGAAGAGAAACCCAATGCCAATCTCGTCGATGCATCGAGCCACGCACTCCGGCGCGGCCTCGATGTTGACGCCAAGCGCTTCCAGGACATCCGCGCTGCCGCATTGGCTCGACGCGCTGCGGTTGCCGTGCTTCGCGACCGCTACGCCCGCGCCCGCGACGACGAATGCGGCCGTGGTCGAAATGTTGAACGTGCCGGATCGGTCGCCGCCCGTGCCGCACGTATCGACGAGGGGTTGCCGCTTGGTCTCGATGCGCGTGGCGAATTCGCGCATCGTGCGGGCCAGGCCGGTGATTTCGTCGACCGTCTCGCCTTTCATGCGCAGCGCGACGAGGAACGCGGCGATTTGGGAGGGCGTCGCCTGGCCCGACATGAGAACGCGCATCACGTCCGCGGATTCGGACGCGCTCAGGTCTTCGCGTTGGATGACGCGGTCGATGGCTTCTTGGATGGTCATGGTAGTTGGCCCGAATGCGGCGCTAAGCGTAACGAGGATCGGCGGTATCGCGCAATGATCGATGGCGCTTGGGTGTGATAGCCTTCGCGTAACACGGCCATCCTGGCCGTGATGTTCTTGGACGATGTCCACGGGCTGGAAGCCCGTGCTACTGGAGATGCTCACGGGCCGGAAGCCCCTGTTAGTTGGGATGCCCACGGGCTGGAAGCCCGTGCTACTGGAGAGGAGCGACACCATGAATACCCCCGATATTGATTTGAAGACAGCGCAAGAGGTCATCGCCGCGGCGATTGCGAAGGCGGAAGCGACGCACACGCTGATGGACATTGCGGTTGTGGACGCTGGCGCGAATTTGAAGGCCTTCGTGCGGATGGACGGCGCGTGGCTCGGCAGCATCGATATTGCCATCAAGAAGGCGCGGACGGCGCGGTTCTTCGAATTCCCGACGGGCGAAATCGGCAAGCTAAGCCAGCCCGGCGGATCGCTATTCGGTATCGAGCATTCGAACGGCGGATTGATATCGTTTCCCGGCGGATTGCCGTTGAAGAACAAGGCGGGTCAGGTGATTGGCGCGGTGGGCGTTTCGGGTTCGTCGGTCGAGAACGATCACGCGGTCGCGACCGCGGGCGCGGAGGCCGCTGCGAAATCGGCGTGATGCAGGGACTTTCATCGGGCTACCCTAGACCGTCATTCCCGCGCAGGCGGGAATCTCTCGTCCATTCGCGTGGCGTCGGGTCGAGTGGAGAGATTCCCGCCTGCGCGGGAATGACGTGTTGGGGCGCAGGGCGGGGCGAGTATGTGACAATCCCGACGACTATGTTACATCCCGCGCGACTATGTTACATCCCGCGCGACTATGTGACATCCCGCACCGCCTCACGGCATCGCTCCGCGTAGAGGGACATGAAGGCGTCGTCATTCAAATACGTGAGCAGGTTGTAACCGCGGCTGCGCCACAACCGGGCTTCTTCGACATTGTTGATCGGAGTGCCCGTCGAGATGCCCCGCAGCGCGCACGCCTCGGCGACACGGCGGATGGCGTCGACGAGCTCGGGGTCGTTGGGCGAATCCGGCCTGCCGAGGGCCATCTGAAAATCGGCGTATCCGAAAAAGACCGCGTCGAGCTGGCCCGCGCCGGCGTCGAGGAGCTTTTCGATATTGTCCGCGCCAAGGGGCGTCTCGATTTGTATGCAGAGGAAACGCCCCTGCTGATCGGCGATGCGCTCGTTCATGGTCGTGTGATTCACGCCGAATAGCGACGGCCGCATGCCGAATCCTCGCTTGCCGACGGGCGGATACTTCGCGCATTCGACCGCCATGCGGACTTGGTCGGCCGTTTCGACACGCGGAATGATGATGCCGCTGACGCCCATGTCGAGCGCCTGCGCGATGCGGGGGTACTCGAGTTGCGCGACGCGAAAGAACGAAATGAGGCCAACATCCTCCGCGCACTGCACGGCGATGCGCACGGTCTCATAGGAGTGCGCCGCGTGTTCGCCATCGATCCACAGCCAGTCGAAGCCGGCGCGTTTCATAGTGCGTACGGTTGCGGGCGTGAGGTGCTCAAGCAGGACTGTGCCCCAACATAGTTGCCGTTTCTTGCAGATGTTTCGAAACGTATTGCGATCCAATTTGAAGTAATCCTAGTGGTATCTGGTAGCGGCGCTTTTAAAGCGGCCCGTGTGCG
>JBGTJY010000012.1:0-3567 GCA_041744855.1 Candidatus Hydrogenedentales bacterium | reverse complement strand
ACTCCTCGCGCACCAAATCGTAGCCCCAATTCATGAAGGCCCCTTCGGTGTACTTCATGATGTTGCCCTTGTGCACCAGCGTCACCGATTTCGACTTGTGCGTCACGGCGTGATTGAGCGCGGCACGAATCAGCCGTTACGATCCGGTAATGCTGATCGGCTTCACGCCAATGCCGGAATCCGGCCGAATGTCCCAATCGAAAGTCTGCCGCAGATACGCTATCAGCTTGTCGGCTTCCGGCGTGCCCTGCTTCAGCTCCAATCCCGCGTACACGTCCTCCGTGTTCTCGCGGAAAATCGTCATGTTTACCAGCTCGGGCGCTTTCACCGGGCTGGGCACGCCCGCGTAATGCCGCACCGGCCGCACGCACGCGAACAAATCGAGCTCCTGCCGCAGTGTCACGTTCAGGCTGCGGAAGCCCTTGCCGATCGGCGTCGTGAGCGGACCCTTTATCGACACGACGAACTCGCGGATCGCCGCCAGCGTTTCATCCGGCAGGAACGAATTCGTCAGCGCGTTCGCCTTCTCGCCTGCGAATATTTCCATCCACGCGATCTTGCGTTGCGCGCCATAGGCGTGCTTCACCGCGGATTCGAACACGTGTTGCGACGCGCGCCAAATATCCGGGCCAATGCCGTCGCCTTCAATGAAACCGACAATCGGCTTGTCCGGGACTTGCACCGCGCCGTCGGACTGCACGGTGATTTTTTCGCCCGCGGGCACTTTGATGTACTGATACGCGCTCATGAATCCTCCCGCGTGAGCCGATACTTCCATGCGCCCGATTCGTGCGCGCAAACGAGCGCGCGCCGCGGCGCGAAAATGGTCTAGTAGCCTTTGACAAGACCCGTCATTGCGAAGCCACGCGCCTTAGTAGCATCGCAAGGCCGCTCGTCTTAGTAGCATTGCGCGCGGCCGTGGCAATCTCGCATTTTAACGGGTTTTGTAAAAGGCTCTAAAGGTTAATCAAACGCACTTCGTTCACATGCGCCGCTCCGCGGAGTTCATCGAGAACTGAATCCTTGAGCGGACCATCGAGATTGATCAGCGTAATCGCATTGCCGCCTTGCTCGTCGCGGCCCAGCGTCATGTTGGCGATATTCACCCCCGCCTGGCCGATGATCGTCGTGACACGCCCAATCACCATCGGCTTGTCTTCGTTGCGGCACACGACGATCCAACCCTCCGGCGTCGCGTCCATGCGCGTGCCGTCGATGCTGCAAATGCGCGGGTCGTCGTCGCCAAACAACGTCCCCGCCACCGTCACCGTCTCGCGATCCGAATCGACGCGCACCTTGATTTGGAACGCATAGTCCGATTCCTCCGGACACCGCGTCTCGCGCACCGATATCCCGTGATCTTTCATGATGCTCGGCGCGCTGATCATGTTCACGGTCTCGACCTTCGGCTCGAGGACACCCGCCAACACCGCCGCCGTGATCGGATACGTGTCGGTAACACCAAGCTCGCCGCAATAGTCGATCTCCAGCACCGTCGGCCGCCCATCTTGATACAGCGACAAGAATCGGCCCAGTTTCGTTCCGAGATACAACAGCGGCATGAGTTTCGTCCGCAATTCGCCATCGAGACTCGGCACGTTCACCGCATTCACGATCGCGCCCGTCGTCAAGTAATCGATCATCTGCCGCGCGATATCGACCGCGACCGTGAGCTGTGCCTCGTCGGTCGATGCGGCCAAATGTGGCGTCGTCACGATGTTGTCCAGCCCGATGAATGGATTTTCTTTCAGCGGCTCCGTCGTATATACATCCAGCGCCGCGCCCGCAATGGTGCGATTCCTCAACGCCTCCGCGAGATCGGCCTCGTTCACAATCCCGCCGCGCGCGCAGTTCACGATGCGCGCGCTCGGCTTCATCCGCTTGAACTGCTCGGCGGCAAACATGTTCTTCGTCTGATCCGTCATCGGCACGTGGATCGTGATGAAATCCGACCGCGCGATGATCTCGTCGACCTCGACCAACTCGACGCCAAGCGCTTCCGCTTTGAGCCGCGTAAGTATCGGGTCGTACGCGATCACCTTCATCTCGAAGGCCTGCGCGCGTTTGGCCACCGCGCCGCCGATCCGGCCCACGCCGACAATGCCCAGCGTCTTGCCGAAGAGTTCCGCGCCCATGAATTTGTTACGGTCCCAGCGGCCCGCATCCATCGAGGCATGCGCCTGCGGGATGTTGCGGCACAGCGCGAGCAACATCGCAAACGAGTGCTCGCACGTCGAAATCGTGTTGCCGCCGGGGGTATTCATCACGACGATGCCGGCATTCGTCGCGGCATTGCGATCAATATTGTCGACACCTGCGCCCGCGCGCCCGATCACCTTCAGCCGCTTAGCGTTCACGAGCGCTTCCGCAGTGACTTTCGTGCCGCTACGAACGACAAGCCCGTCGTACGCGCCGATGATTTGCGCAAGGTCCGCCGGCGATTGCGGCGGCTTCTCATCCACTTCGAAACCCTTGGCCGCGCGAAAAAGCGCAACGCCTTCGGGACTCAAATTATCAAGCGCAAGAATTTTGGGCATTCGGATTCAAAACCAAGCAATGATGACGCAGGAGTACGTAGGGGCGGTTCGCGAACCGCCCCGGGACATGAACCAAGACTCCCCGATTGACGGCTCCGCGCGGCCGCGCGAAAATAAGAGAGCGCAGCCCGAAACCCGACCATCCAGCAAGGGCCGCGCGAGCAGGGAAAATAGCAATCAGCGGGTCGAAAAGTCAAACATTCGAGCGGTTGGAGTTGATTCCACTGAGCGGCCCGTTGTCGAATTCGAAGTGACCTCGCGTAGCGGTGTTAGAATGCGCCGCCTTCGGGCAGGGACAGCTTCGGTGGCCAACGCCACGTGGAAGATTGTCCGCCTTCTTTGGGGGATTCAATGGCAACTCGTAGCACGGAAACGAGCACGATCCATTCGTCCGGCCTGGTGACGCGGCTCGGTCTCGCCACCGCCATCATGATCGTCATGGGCAGCATCATCGGCTCGGGCATCTTCAAGAAAAGCTCCGTCATGGCCGCGGAGGTGCAATCGCCCGGCATCCTCCTGCTGTGTTGGGCAGTGGCCGGCATCATCACACTGCTCGGCACGCTGACGATCGCCGAGATCGCCGGACTCATTGCCGAGCCCGGCGGCCTATACAAATTTCTCAATCGCACCTACGGCCGCCCGTTCGGATTCGCCTACGGATGGTCCTGCTTCACCGTCATTCAGACCGCCTCGATTTCGTCGCTCGCGTATGTCTTCTCCGAATCCGCGAACACCTTCTTCACCTTCCCGCGTTTTTCGGAATCGATCGAGTCGTTCAACAACATCGGCATTTTTTATCCGCTCGATAATTTCGGCGTCAAAGGATTCGCCATCGCCACAATCGCCTCGCTAACCCTCGCGAACTTCTTTGGCGTGGTATTCGGCGGCGTGATCTCGAATATCTTCACGGTGTTGAAACTGCTCGGCATCGCCTCAATCGTCATCTTCGCATTCACGCTCAGCGGCGGCACCGTCGACAACTACCGCCCCGTGCTCGAATCCCCAACGGCGGATTACACATCCTCGTTGG
>JBGTJY010000011.1:0-3220 GCA_041744855.1 Candidatus Hydrogenedentales bacterium | reverse complement strand
ATGCTGAGCGCCAGCGAAGCATCTCGATTGCGAAAAGGTTGAGGTATCCGCGTGCGGAGATGCTTCGCTGGCGCTCAGCATGACGCGGGGCTCAACACATCTTAGCAAAGCGTCATTCGATACGATGCGCGAGCAGCCGGTTCGAGTCCGCCGCGCTCAGCAGGCGATTTTCCGCATCGAGAATGCGCATCGATTGCAGCCATGCCTCGAACTCGGGCGCGGGGCGCAGGCCGAGCGCTTCGCGGACGTAATTGGCGTCGTGAAACGAGGTCGATTGATATTGGAGCATGATGTCGTCCGCACCGGGTACGCCCATGAAATAGTTGCAGCCGGCGACGCCGAGCAGGGTCAGGAGCACGTCCATATCGTTCTGATCGGCGCGGGCGTGGTTCGTGTAGCACACGTCGCAGCCCATCGGCACGCCGAGCAGTTTGCCGCAGAAGTGATCTTCGAGGCCCGCGCGGATGATCTGCTTGCCGTCGTACAAATATTCGGGGCCGATGAAGCCGACGACGGTATTGACGAGCAGCGGACGATATTTGCGCGCGACGCCGTAGGCCCTTGCCTCGAGGGTCTGTTGATCGCAGCCATGGTGCGCCTCCGCGGAGAGGCACGAGCCTTGGCCCGTTTCGAAGTACATCACGTTGTCGCCCAGCGTTCCGCGGCCCAGCGCGAGCGCCATTTGGTGCGCTTCGTCGATCATCGCCAGTGAAATCCCGAAACTCGAGTTGGCTTGTTCCGTGCCCGCGATGGATTGGAACACCAAATCCACGGGCGCGCCCTTGGCCATCGCTTCCATTTGTGTCGTGACGTGGGCAAGCACGCACGATTGCGTGGGGATTTGGTATTGCTCGATGAATTCCGCGAGCATGCGGATGAGGCCGATACACACGCCGACGTTGTCGGTGGCGGGATTGATGCCGATGACCGCGTCGCCGCAGCCGTAGAGCAGGCCATCGAGAATGCTCGCGGCGATTCCGCGCGGGTCGTCGGTGGGGTGATTGGGCTGCAGGCGGATTGCGAGATGGCCCGGAAGCCCGATCGTGTTGCGAAAGCGCGTGACGACTGTGCACTTTTTCGCGGCGAGAATTAGGTCCTGGTTGCGCATTAGCTTGCTGACCGCCGCGGCCATCTCGGGCGTGATCCCCGGCGCAGTCCGTTGCAGCACTTCGGTCGTGACCTCGCGCGATAGCAACCATTCCCGGAATTCGCCGACTGTCAGCGACGCGATGGGCGCGAAAGCGTCCGCGTCGTGGCTATCGAGGATCAGCCGCGTGACCTCGTCCGATTCGTAGGGGATGAGCGGTTCGGAGAGGAACTCGCGAAGGGGTACGTCGGCGAGGGCCATTTGCGCGGCGACGCGTTCCTCCGCGGATTGCGCCGCGATGCCAGCGAGTTCGTCGCCGCTGCGCGAGGGCGTGGCTTTCGCGAGGAGTTCGCGCAGGGACTCGAATCGATACCGACGATCGCCGACCGTGCTGGTGTAACTCATGTGGGTTCCGCGCCAAGGTTGCCGAAATTGCCGATTGGCCCTATGATACCCGCTACCCATTACGTGTTGCCCGACGACTTGCGTTGCCCGACTAACTTGCGATGATGACCTATTACACGGCCGATCCCTGGACGAATCTGCGGCGCTACACCGCGGCGCGGATTGCGCTCGGGCGCGCGGGTTGCAGTTTGCCGACGGCGGCAATGCTCACGTTTCAGATGCATCATGCGCGGGCGATCGATGCGGTGTATGACACCTTGAGCCGCGAACTTGCGTGGCCGCTTGCCGCAGGCAACATCGAAACTATCGAGCTACACACGAAAGCCGCGGATCGCCAGACCTATTTGCAACGCCCCGATCTGGGCCGGTGTCTTTCGAACGAGTCGAACCGCGAGTTGAAGAAACGTGCCGATAATCGCGCAGGGACCGACGTCGTGATCGCCATCGTGGACGGTCTTTCGGCGACGGCCGTGAACCGTCATGCTGTCCCCGTGACGATCGGTCTCAGGGACAGGCTCGAGCAAAGCCACATCAGCGTTGGACCGGTGCCCATCGTTGTGAATGGCCGCGTCGCGTTGCAGGACGAAATCGGCGCGATCCTGCGCGCGCGCGTTGTTGTGTCGCTCATCGGCGAGCGGCCGGGTCTTGGTTCGCCGGATAGCCTGGGCGCGTATCTCGTTTTCGATCCGCGGATCGGCAACACGGACGCGAATCGGAACTGCGTTTCGAACATACGGCCCGAAGGCTTGACCTACGACGCGGCGATCGACGCGCTGCATTGGCTCATCACGGAATCGTTGCGCCGGAAGATCAGCGGCGTGCAACTCAAAGACGATCGCGTGCAACTCATCGCGCCGACTACGTCATCACTACCGCAGGGACCTTCCAAAAAGGATGGTCCACGCGAAACATCCCCCTAAATCCCCCTTCAAAGGGGGACTTTTCCCGAGACTTAAGTCTCCCTTTGAAGGGGGATTTAGGGGGATGTAGCATTCCAGACTTGTGCTGTCCGCTATTTTTTGGGGCCCCCGCGGGGCGAATGACCCGAATACTGACACAACCGAACAGAGGAACCCATCATGTGGCAATCGAATTCCGGCAAAGCAAAGGTGTTCGCGATAGGATGCATTGCGGCATTCCTGCTCGTGGTCGGGAGCATCGTCGCGCTCGTTTCCTGGGGGGGATACCGATTCAAACAAGTAGTCGAACGCTATACGGACACTGAGCCGATCGAGCTGCCCGCCGTTACGATCACGGAGGCCGATTATCCGGAAATTGACGAACGCGTCCGGGCTTTCGGCCAGGCTCTTGAAGATGGCACCGCGACGGAACCGTTCGAAATTACGGACGAAGAGATCAACGCCATGCTCGCGTTCGACGAGAATTTGCAACCGCTCGGGAACTATCTGCGCATCGAACTAAGAGAAGACACGGCAGTGGCCACGCTGAGTTTCCCGCTCGTAGAGGCCGGCCCTCCGTTCGATACGCTCTTCAAAGACCGCTATGTGAACGGTACGGGCCTCTTCGAAGTCTTCATGCGCAACGGCGAGATTTTTCTGGTGCCCGTGACCTTCGAAGTGGCGGGTGAGCCCATTCCCGAAAACATCATGCAGAAACTGAAAGGCCAGAACATGCTCGGGGAAGCGTCCGATCAGGTTGACAATCCCAATTTCAATTACGCGGTGCGCAACCTTGAAGCGCATCTCGATGGCATGGAAGTGGAAGAGG
>JBGTJY010000010.1:0-1673 GCA_041744855.1 Candidatus Hydrogenedentales bacterium | reverse complement strand
GGAGGAGAATCTCGCTCGGCTTGAGGAGTTCAAGGACTATACGCGCACGCTTGCCGATCCGCGCCACGTCACCGAAAAAGAGGCCGTCGAAATCTCGCAGAAGGCGAAGCCTATCTTCTTGGTAACCGCAGGCCTCCATTCGCCTGAGACCGGCCCGCCGGAAATGGTGATGGAACTGGCGTATCGCGTCGCTGTGTCGAACCATCCGGACATCGCGGAGATTCGCGAGAATGTGATTTTCCTCATCGTCCCGGTGACTGATGTCGACGGCCGCGCACAGGTCGTCGAATGGAATCATCGTTACCTGAATGACTACGACGATCGGCGTTACGCGCCGAGCATGTCGCCGCCGTATTGGGGCAAGTATGTGTTTCACGACAACAACCGCGACGGCATCCAGCTTTCACAAAAGCTCACGCAGAATTATCTCAACACCTTCAACGAGTGGCATCCGGTCTACTCGCTCGATCTGCACGAGTCGGTGCCGCTGCTGTACGTCTCCGGCGGCACGGGGCCGTACAACGAGACGATGGACCCGATCGTGATTCGCGAATGGCAGTTGCTCGCGAGTTGGGAGATGTCGGAGTTGCAGAAACACAACTTGCCCGGCGTTTGGACTTGGGGATTCTACGACGGATGGAATCCGGGGTATTTGCTCTGGATTACGAATAACCGGAATGCGATGGGCCGGTTTTACGAGACGTTTGGCAATTCGATGGCCGCGACTATGGAACGCGACTTGAGCAATGCGGAATACGCCGGGAAAGCAGTGACTGAAGCGGACTGGTATCGCGCGGATCCGCCGGACGAAAAACTGACGTGGTCGCTGCGGAACAACACGAACTATATGCAGGCGGGGGTGCTGGCCTCGTTGTCGTTCACGGCGCGCAATGGCTCGATGCTGCTGCACAATTTCTGGAAAAAGGGCCGGAACAGCATCGACACAGGCATCAACGAAAAACCGCACGCGTTCATCATTCCGCGCGAGCAACGTGACCCGTCGCGCCTGGCGTTTCTGCTGACTCAGTTGATGCGCCATGGCATCGAGGTGCACCAGGCCTCCGCGGCGATCGATCTGGAAGACGACGATTTCGCCTCGGGGGATTATGTCGTCCGGCTCGATCAGCCCTACGGCAACTTCGCGCGGGATCTGCTTCGCGATACGTTCTTTCCAGAAGATGCCGAGAATCGGCCTTACGACGACGTGTCGTGGACGCTCGGACTCATCTACGGCGTGGATGTCTATCCCATCGACGACGATGCGGTACTCGACGGCGCGATGTCGCGCATCAAGGGCCCGGTCAGCTTTCCGGGTACGGTCGGCGAGGTCGATGCAATTGCGTACGCAATCAAGCACAACGGCAACAACACGCTGATCCAGGCGCGCCGCCTCTTGGCTAACGCCGAGGTGCGGGCTGCGAAGGAATCCTTCGAAGCGAATGGTGAGACTTTTCCGGCGGGTAGCTGGCTCGTCCGCAACTCGAGGGCGTTGCGCCGGGCGGATGTGGAATCGGTCGCGAGCCGTTGCATGCTCGACTTTCATCCGCTGTCATCGATGCCCGACGTGGAGACGCACGAGATTGACCTCCCGCGTCTTGCGCTCTATCACAATTGGGTGAGCACGCAGGACGACGGTTGGGTGCGCTACACGTTCGACCAGGCCGGCATCGACT
>JBGTJY010000009.1:0-1640 GCA_041744855.1 Candidatus Hydrogenedentales bacterium | reverse complement strand
CGCGGCGCGGCGGAAAAGCGTGTGGAGGAACTGCTGCGTTTGTCGCCGCGACAAAGTCCGGCCGAGCTTCATGCCGCGTTGCTGAAAGCGTCGCGCGATGGCGTGCCGTTGAACCAGCTCGTCGAGCGCGCCGAACAACTGCTGGCGTCGTCCAACACCAACCGACTCTACGGCGACGAAGTGTATTCCGAGCGCTGTCGTCGTCTCATCTGGGCCCTCGTGAGCGAGCCGAAGAACCCGGATCGCATCGCCGCCTGCGCGAGTTTTCTCCTCGACGAAATCGATCCCCGCAACGACTGGGTCGAGTCCGCGCAATACCCGGCCTGGTACCGTTTGCAAAGCCCCGCACTGCGCAAAGCCGAGCTCGATCTCGCGCGCAGGATGCTCAACTCCGCCCGCACGCTGAATGCCTCTCACGTGCCGACGCTCGCGGGCTTGGCCCGCATCGAATTTCGCGCCCAGATGTGGGCCAACGCGGAGAATTACCTGCGCCGGGCGATAGCGACGGGAAAATCCGATCGTCAAGTCCTGTGGATGATGCGCGACATCATGCAGATCGCCGCCGGCCAGAACGTCGCCCGGGCGATTTCGCTCCGAACGACGCGGCGTTGGGAAGAGACGGTTGGCAACTACGTTTACGAATACACGCAGATCCCCAGCGCCGAGGACCTCGCTCGTGCCGAGGCGCACGAGGCCAACGCGGGCAGCCTGCTCTACCAGTCGCGCGAATACCTGCAACGCGCGATCAAGACCTTGTCGAAGGATGCCGCCAGTCACGACTTCGTCGCGTGCATGGCGTATCGCGTGAAGGACTGGGAAGCCTCCCGCGTTTCCTGGGAGAAGGCGATCAAGCTGGAGCCAACCGAGCGCGCCTATCGCTACAGCCTGTCCAACGCCTATTCGAACCTGAACATGGTCGATGCCTTTCAGGAACAGGCGGCCTTCGGCCGCAACCTGGAGCACACCACTGCCGCGACCGAACTGCGCATGGCATGGCGGCAGATTCAGGCCGGCGATTTTGCTGCGGCGACGAAGCAGCTCGAGACCGCCCGAAAACCGATGCGGGCGACGCGCGCATCATCGCCTACATGGCCGTCATCGCCGAAGCCCGCGGTCAGTCGAACGATGCTCTGGCGTTGTACCAAGCGGCGCTCGCTCTCGAAGAAGCCCACGCGCGCCAGCGTGGCTGCTCATGGCTCACGGGCGCCGGTCATTGGTATGTCAACGACCTCGGCCGGGCGATCGAACTGCGTGGGCGAATCGCCGAGCTCAATGAGGCGGGCGACCCGCAACTCGCGGCGCAGCTCTATCTCGACAACGCGAAACTGGAGTCGGTCATCGACGACGCCGCGCTGAAAATGGAAGTATTCTCCGCGATGTTGCCGCTACCGAATCTTCCGTCGAACCGACGCCAGGACGCGCCGCGTTTCGGCGAGCTCATGCGCACCAATCGCGCACACGGCGCCGTGATGCTCACCAAGCTCGGAAAATTTCAGGCGGCGGCGGAGCATTTCCGCAAGCTGCAGGAGTACGACGGTCGCACGCGTGCCGCCGGCGCGAAGGCGTACGAAACGCTGCGCGACGAAATCTGGAAATCGAAACGAACCGCCGCCGCCGCGGTGGAATGCTTCGAGCGCCTC
>JBGTJY010000008.1:0-11960 GCA_041744855.1 Candidatus Hydrogenedentales bacterium | reverse complement strand
TTCCTACGACGACGGGTCGGAACCCGATGAGGGAAATTCCTTCCCCGACAGGCAGTAGCTGCCGCCCTATAAGCAGTTCCTCGAGTTGAACGTGCGAAAAGTTCGCCCGTTGACAAGGACTTAGTCTGCTTTCCGCCCGTGGCATGCGCCTTGCCATGCTTTCGCGGGGGAATTTCTGTCGCTATGTCGATGCACATCGATGGCATAGCCGCGGCGTTGGGGGGACCTGCCGCCGGGGGGGCGCGTGCCGCGCATGGCCGAGCCGGGGAAACCTTTGACGCGGTGCTGAATGACGCGCTGCGCGAGGTTCAACGCGGCGACACCTTGTCTGATATCGTCGCCAATCGGCAGCGGGCGCTGGGGATCGAGGTCTCGACTGCGGGAATATACGACGGCGTTGCGCGGGTTGCGACGGCGAATGGGCTGCGCGATCCGGATTTGATTCACGTTGGCGAAAAGATTGATCTGAGTTCATTGAATGGGCCGCGGGTTATTGCGGCGCGGGCTACGGACTTCCTGAATCCGCCGGCGATCGCGAAGGATTTGAGTCTCGGGGCTAATCCGGACGCGGCCGCGATCGCGGGCGAGCGCGTCCCTCCTGGAGATACGAATGCAGTTTGGCGCGCGATCGTTGATGGCCCTGCACGCGTGACTTCCGAATTCGGTTTGCGGGCGGATCCGTTCACGGGCGAGTCGAAGCGGCATGGGGGCGTAGATTTGGCGGCGGCGCGCGGGACGACGGTGTACCCCGTTGCGCCAGGTGAAGTGGTATTCAGCGACTGGATGTCGGGCTATGGAAACGTCGTGAAGGTTGCGCACGGCGATGGCCTCGAGACGCTGTACGGGCATCAGGATGAGAATTTGGTCCGCGTGGGCGATCGCGTTAGCTCGACGACACCGCTCGGCACGGTGGGCGAGACGGGCCGGGCGACAGCGCCGCATTTACATTTCGAGGTGCGGCGGGATGGAGAGGCGCTCGACCCGGTTCCGTATGTAACGGGACTGATGTCGTTGCGGGGAGTTGACGCGGCGGGGCCTTGATCTTTTTTGGGTGATGGTGTTGGTCGAAGTTGACGCTCGTGCCCCCCGCCGCATGAATTCGGAACTCCGAACCTTTTTGACTCAGTCGTGTTCATGCACTAGCGTTGTGCCTCTGGTGGTTCGTAGTTGGAGGCGCGGTGACATGAGTCGCGGGTGGCGGGTTGTGCTTTTGTTGAGTGCGATCGCGCTCGTTGGATGCGACCCGATTCGGATCATGGCGCCCGCGGGCGGGATTCAGCTTGACCCTGACAATGCGGCGGGCGAGGTGCAGATTGTTCTCGCGCAACAGGACGCCGCGTGGGAAGCCGAATCGAATCAGCCGTGGTTCATCCTTGACCGGATCAGGGGGAATGGTTCGGGGTCGCTTTCGTTTTCGGTCGATACGAGTCATGGAGCGCTGCGGCCGCCGGGTACCTATACGGCGACGGTCACCGTTACGTCGGGCGGGGAGACCGCGACCTTTCAGGTGATGTTCGTCGTCACGGATCCGTGCGCGGATTCCGGTTCGGTACCGTTGGGCGAGGCTGGGCCCGTGAGCACGGATTACTTGCCGCTCCAGGTGGGGAACTATTGGGAGCTGATCCCCGCCCAGCTCGAGTCAGACGGTAAAGCGGAGGACGCTGAATCGTTTTCGATTCGATTTGAAGTCACGGACGCTCTTACTCGGAATGGCTTTGAAGTCGCCGAGGTGGACGTGACCATTCCGATCCTGTTCGGGGCTGAACCGATCGGAGATTCGATTTCCGCAGCCTTGGATGTATTGCCGGCGCAAACGTTCCTCGCGTTACCCGGCGAGGCGAAGGGAATGCCAGAATTCGGCGAGGTGGTCATCTACATAGTCAACGCGGGCGGCGAGTACTACTTCACTTCGAACATCGAGAATCTGGATTCGCTCCCGTGCTCGGTCGGCTTCGCGCCGTTGTCGACTGTGCTCGAATTTCCGGGGCGCATTTTCTACGGAATCGAGGGTGGCGTATTCGCCGATTTCCAAGCGCGCGCGGAGCTCGAGTTGTACGCGCTGTCGCAAGACTTTCTGGATCTCGATCCGGAACTTGCGCAATATTTCGCGAGCAGCCTGTTTCCCGGCACGTTGATTGACCTCGCGGATGCGTTCAACTCGGAATTTCGCGACTACGAGCGTACGACGAGCCCGCTCGTTAATGCGTTGGCGCAACTGATCGCGGTGGGCGCGGGCGGTGTGCGCGATACGATCGTGCTGATCGACGATTTCACGTTCATCGCCGCCGGCGTGCTTCAGGATATCTACGGCCTGACGGAAGAGGTGGACTTTTACGTGTCGTCGCCGGAGAGCGCGGGACCGGCGATTGAATTGCTGCGGTCTTATGCGGACGATGTGGCTAAGTTTACGTCGCCGGATCCGGTGGTACAAGGCGCGGTTGAATTCAGCGAGATATTGGCGCGCGGCGTGGCGGATATCATCGAGAGCATCGTGCTGCAAGAAGAGTACGCGTTGGCGGACGCAGACGTCGCGGATTTGGTTGCCGCGATCGAGGATTGTTTTCGGGCGGAGCTCTTCTCCGATTCCGCCGGGGCGCTGGACTTTTTCGATGGATTCATCGAGTGTGTGACGAACCTGCAAACGTCCGGGGCGGGTTCGGCGGAGTTTAAGCGCATCGTCCTCGAAGTCCTAAGCGTCCTGCGCGATACGGCCGAGTCCGCGATTGAATTCGAATCTACGGCGTTGCCGCTGGAGCCGGGCGGACTCGGGGACCTGGACGAGGTCGATCGATTCACGGAATATCTCGTCGACTATTTCGACGCTGCCAGCGCGGGGAATCCTGACGACGTATTGGCGGAGTATCTCGGATTGATCGCGCGATTGTTGGACGAATCGGTCAACGCGCTCTTGAACTATCGCCCATCCGTATCGGATTTATTGGAGGCCGCCGCCGAGTTGCGGGAGTCGGTGTCGTTCGGCGGGACTCTCGGCCATGCGGGCGATTTCGCTCAGATGTTCGAGGACTTCAACGCATTCTTATTGGAGTACGATTCGGAGCATTCCGATGCGTTGGCGGAAGCGCTGGGATTCGCGACGGCAAGCATCGCGGAGATATTGGACGATCTCGATCACGTGTTGAACGACCTCGACGATGTCGAGTTTGTGGTTCAAGACGGGCCGCTGAGCGATTTTGTGCCCGTCGAGTTGCTCGATGGACAAACGCTTTCGCTGGCCAGCTTTTACATGGGCGAGCAGAACGATGTGCGGGCAACGCTCGTGACGATCGACGGCGATAGCGGCACGCGGCAAGTACCGACTTCGATTCTCGCGAACGGGGTTGGTCCGATCTTCTTCGGCGGCGCGTTTACGTTGTGCTCGTGGTCGGTCGATGGGGAGGTGTTCGAATGCTTGCCGGTTGTGAAATGACGTGCGCGCCCCGCCGGTTGGAAAACCCGCGCTACCAGAAGCTGCCTCATAACCGCCCTGTCGGTCATTCTGAACAGCGTGAAGAATCGCGCTCACGCCTAACCGTTGGCGCGAGAGATTCTTCACGCTGTTCAGAATGACCTATTGAGGTCTTTGGATTACTTCTAGAACCACTCCGGTTTGAAATCTAAGGCGGAACGGTCGCCATGCACGATCGTGTTCGCGAGCGGTCCGCTGGTGGGCAGGATCGTATTGATGTAGAAGGCGGCCGTGGCTATCTTGGCGTCGTAGTACGTCGAGCCGTTCTCGCCCGCCGCGAGTTTTCGCGCCGCGACTGTCGCTTCCCAGAGGAAGAGCCACGCGATGACGAGTTGCGAGAAGATGCGGAGATACGCGGTCGCGTGGCTGAGGTAGAGGTCCACGTCGCCGCTCATGCCGATCTGACCCAGGTGCAGCGTGAGTGACATGCATTGCTCGACGGCGCTCTCGACGGCCAACGCGAGCGGCTTGAGCGAATCCATGGTTTTCGCGTCGGCGATGGTCGCGTAAATTTCGTTCAACAGCCGCCGGAAGTACGCACCTTGTTCCATGGCGACCTTGCGGCCCAGCAGGTCCATGGCCTGGATGCTGTTCGTGCCTTCGTAGATGGAGAAGACGCGGTTGTCGCGCAGCATTTGCGCGATCGGGTAGTCCTCCATGTAACCGGATCCGCCGTAACACTGCATGGCGAGATTGATCGATTCGAAGGCAACATCGGACGCGTAGGCCTTGCAGATGGGCGTCAGGATTTCGAGCAATTGGAATGTGCGCGTGCGCTCGTCTTCGGATTCGGCGACTTGATGGAGATCGCCGAGGTAGCCACAATAGACAAGGAGCGCAGTGACGCCTTCCACGTAGGCCTTTTGGGTAAGCAGCATGCGTCGCACATCGGCGTGCTCGATGATCGGGACCTGCGGCGAGGTCGGGTCCGTGCTCGTGATCTTGCGGCCTTGCGCACGGGTCCGCGCGTAGTCTACCGCGTGTTGATAGGCATTCGACGCCTGTGCGATCGCCTGGATACCCGTGTGAACCCGCGCGTTGTTCATCAACTGAAACATGTAGTGCAGGCCGCGATTCGGCTCGCCGAGTAGATAGCCGATGCACTTTCCGTCGTCGCCGAAGTTGAGCGTCGCCGTGGCCTGACCCTTGAGCCCCATCTTGTGCTCGATGCCGCCGGTTTTTACGTCGTTGAATTCTCCGACCGAGCCGTCCGGCTTCACGCGAAACTTGGGCACGATGAAGAGGCTGATGCCTTTGGTGCCCGGCGGCGCGCCTTCGATCCGGGCCAGCGTCGGGTGGATGATGTTCCCCGTAATGTCGTGGTCGCCGGAGGAGATGAAGCGCTTCGTGCCGTGAATGTAATAGTAGTCCCCGTCGGGCGCTTTCTTGGCGCTGGTCTTGATGTCGCTGAGCGAGGTTCCGGCTTGGGGTTCGGTCAAGGCCATGGTGCCGGCCCATTCGCCGCTATAGAGCTTGTGCATGAACCGGCCCTTGAGTTCGTCGGAGCCGAAGGTCTCGAGGAGGAGTCCCGCGCCCGTGGCCTGGCCGGTGTACATGGCCGCGGCGGTATTGGCCGCGTTGAACATGAACGACGCGCAGATGTAGACGGATACCGGAAATTGCGCGCCGCCGTTTTCATAGGACGCGATTGGCGCGAACCAGCCACCCTCCTGGCACGCCTTCCAGATCGCCTTCATTTCTTTTGGGGCTTTGGCCTGCTTGCCGTCGAATGCGACGCCCGCTGCGTCAAACGCGCGGTAAGTGGGCCAGAAAACCTCGCGCGCGAGGTCGTAGGCCGAGTCGAGCGCCATGTCGAAGGTCTCACGGGAGTGTTCGGCGAAATACGGGTATTTCACGAGCGCCTCGACGTTGAGCACCTCGTGGAGTAAGAACTCGATGTCGCGGCGGTCTACCAATTTGTCTGACATGCAATGCTCCAGAACACGATTGTTGTTTTCGTGCTTCGTTGATTCGAACGTGGGGCCGGTATACTCCGGTGTGGTGGTCTGTCCCCCAAACGGGGGCATTATCGTGAGGAGCCGGCGTTGGATCAATCGACGACGCTGCAACCTGCAGCCGTGGAAAGACATACCACACACGAGAAGACGTTCGGTTACAAATTGACACCCGAACCCGCAAATGCGACTATTATCTTAAGAGACCCAGCGGCGTTGAGAAGGATTTGTACACCGCGAGTCTAGCGACCCGGAGGTGTGATGATGGCTGCAACGATCGCCCGGGGATCCATGCCGCGGCGACTCCTCGCTGGTGTATTCGTCACCGGCATTTTTGCCTTTGCGCTGGGCTTGGACCTGAACCCCGCCACTGCCCAGGAACAAGTTCGACCTGGCAACGACGACGCGTTGACCGACCATTACACGGATTTGTGGTCTCGGGGCGAGTACCACGAAGCGTTGCGCGGGCTGGACGTCCTGATCGCGAATTCGAACAACTATGTCCCCGTGCGGCTGAAGCGCCATCGCGCGCAGTTGCTGTTTCAGATCGGGCGCGTGGACGAGGCGATTGCCGAGATGTCCGACGTCGTCCAAAAGTATCCCGAGCCGTCGAATACGCTCGACTTAGCCCTTATGTACGAGTACGTCGGCAAGAAGGACCTCTACGATCAATACCTCCGAGAAGCGGCGCGGCAGACCCGAGGCAACGCGTGGCGATACAACCGCCGCGAGGCGAATTACGTCGCGATGGGCCGCATTGCGGAGTTGCTCGGCGAAAATCCCCGAACCATCCTGACGACGCATTTCGGGGTGTTGCTGGACCGCGATCCGCGCATGATAGAGGCGCACCTCGGCGCGGGCGATCTCGCGTACCGGCAGGCCGGATACGACATCGCCGCGAAACACTACACGAATGCGCTGGCGCTCGATCCGGTGAATCAGGAAGCGTTGGCCGGTCTGGCGGAATGCTATTGGAAATCTTCGGATGGCCGGCTTGAAGGCGCGCTCGACACGTTGTTCAAACTGAATCCGAAGCACCCGCGCGGCAAGGCCATTGTCATCGAAAAAATGTTGGACTCGGCGGAGTACAGGGATGCGCTCAACGAAATCGACGAGGCGCTCGCGATCAATCCGGTGAGTTTGCGTTTTCGTTCGCTGAAAGCCGCGGCGTATTTCCTCGCTGACGACCTCGAGGCGATGGAACGAATTCAGCAAGAAGTCCTGCAATTCAACCCGCATTGTTCCGAGGCCTATCGCACCGCCGGCCGTATTGCTTCCCGTCAGTACCTTTTTAAGGAAGGCGCGGCGTTGCAAGCGCGCGCGCTGGAGATCAACCCGAACGACGCCGAGGCCCGCGCGTTGCACTCGCTCGATCTGTTGCGGCTGGGCGAAGAAGAGGAGGGTCGCCAAGGTTTGGACGCAGCGTTCGCCGCGAATCCCTTCCATGTGCAGATGTACAACATGCTCGAATTGATGGATACGCTGGCGACGTTCGAGGTGATCGAGCGCGGCCCGTTTGTGTTGAAATTGCCGAAGCACGAGGCGCCGCTCGTGGCGGAAGATGCGTTGGAATTGCTTGACGATGCGTTCACGCGGTATACGTTGAAATATGATGTGGACATCGAGACGCCCGTGCTAGTCGAGATGTTCGATCGACACGACGATTTCATGGTGCGTTCCGTCGGCTTGCCGGGCAGCGTCGGGCACCTGGGCATTTGTTTCGGGCGTTTGGTGACGCTCGATTCGCCGTCGGCGCGGCCGCGCGGGAGTTGGAATTGGCGCTCGGTGCTGTGGCACGAGTTTGTGCACGTGATCACGCTGCAGAAGACGAAGAATCGCATGCCACGCTGGTTGTCGGAAGGCATTTCAGTCCATGAGGAGGCTGACTATTCGCCGGCGTTGAAGTCGAAAATGGACCCGGATTACCGCGTGATCGTGAACGAGGACGGCATCCCGGGCGTGCGCGATATCGATGCGTTTTTCAATTCGCCGCCGACCGCGGGACACCTGATGTTCGGGTATTTCGTCGCGGGCGAGTTCATCGATTTTTATGTCGCGAAGTATGGGCACGAGCCACTCAATATCGTATTGGACCAAATCGCCGAAGGCGCTGAGACGGAAGACGCGCTCGCGAAGGCGGCGGGGATTACATTGCGCGAACTGGACGAAGCATTCGTCGCGTATCAAACGGAGCGCTACAAGGCCTTCGATAATCTGCCGGACCCGGTAGAACTCGCGAAAGCCGCCGCGGCCAACACGCGGTTGACGTGGCCGCCGGAAAAACTGTTGCCGGGTATCAAGGACGAGGCCGGTTCGTCGCCGTTTACCGATGCGTTGAAACGCGCGCAAGCGGCTATCGAGAAAGAAAATTGGGACGCGGCGATTCCCGCGCTCGAAGAGGCGCACGCGCTATTCCCGGATCACACGGGGGCGGACGCGCCGCTGCGGCAGTTGGCGGATGTCTATCGAAGAATGGAGCACGACGAAAAACGGCAGCGGACCTTGGAGCGCATACTGTATTGGTCGCCCGCCGAGCTCGATGCCGCAAAGGAACTCGTGACGACGTATACCAAGCAGCGCAACTGGGAGAAGGTGGCGCAGACGGCCGATTGGGCGATCGGGATCGACCCGTACAACGTGGAGTTGCATCGCTCGTATTCGGATGCGTTGATCAAGATCAATCGCGGCGAGGATGCGCTGGATTCGCTTTCCATCGTGGCGCACCTGGACCCGAGCCGCGCGACCGACTATCGGCTGGAGCGCGTCGAGATACTTGGCACATTGGGACGTTTCGACGAGGCGCGATCGGAAGTCATCCGCACGCTCGAAGACGTGCCGCACTATTGGAAGGCTCAGGAGTTACTGCTCGATCTCGTCGAACCCGCCGCCATAGACACGTCACCGTCCGAAGCACCCACGCCGGAGCAGTCGGTGGATGAGCCCAGCGTTCCCTGAGCACGCGCGCGTCTGGCTCGGCGAGCGCGCCGGCGTCGTTGCGCTCGCCTTCACGACACTGATCGTCGCCGTAGCCTTTGTGGTGTTGCCGGAGCATGTCTTTGCGCAATCGGATCGCGTGCAGGTCGAGCCCCTCCAACTCGAGTTGTCGCAGGACTGGCGAGGCGGGCGCGGTGGCCGCGGGTACTACGAAGACGAGACCTACGTTCGCGATATTTTCCCGACCGAGACCTTCACGTTTTGCAGAATCCGGTTCAACAGCGAAGGGAGCCGGGGTTGGGGCCGGGGCGACTGGCGCACGGACTACCCCGATTCGGACACGAATTTTCCGCAGCGTCTGGCAGAATTGACGACGATTAAGGTTCCTCGCACGCCGGACGGGGATTATCACCATGTTGTCGTCGATTTGATGGACGACGCGCTTTTCAACTACCCGTTCATCTACATGCTCGAGGTCGGGAATCTCCGGTTTTCTGAGGAGGAAGCCGCCCGCTTGCGGTCATATCTGCTCCGCGGCGGATTCCTGATGGTCGACGATTTTTGGGGCGACCAGGAGTGGGATAATTGGGAGTACGAGATTAGCCGCGTATTCGATCCCGCGAAATATCCCATGGAAGAACTCGATATCAGCCACCCCATCTTTCATATGGTGTTTGAATTGAAGGAAAAGCCGCAGGTACCGTCAATACACTACTGGCTCGGCAGCGGGGGCGACACGAGCGAGCGCCAATACGATTCCCGCACGCCGCACTACAAGGGCATTCACAATGGCGATCGCCTGATGGTTCTGGTTTGTCACAATACCGACCTCGGCGACGGTTGGGAACGCGAAAAGGAAAACAAGGGTTACTTCGATGAGGTATCGTCGAAGTGGGCCTATCCGATGGGTATCAACATCGTCGTGTACGCGATGACGCACTGAACGAAAACTTGGCGCCGGACGGAACATTCGCCGGCAAATGAGAAAGAGGTACGCGTTGGAATCGAATCTGCAACCCAGTGACGCCGCGGCGCCCATTCACCCTGTGTCGAGCGATACCCCGGCGTCCGCCAGACCACCGCTGAGTACTGCGCCCCTTGCTGAAGTCTCAAAAGAATTCGAGGCGGAGGCGCTCCAAAAACTGAAGGATGGCCGGCAGCGTCTGCTCGAAGAAATCCGGCGCGTGATCGTCGGCCAGGACCAAGTCGTCGAAGAACTGATGATCGTTCTGTTTTCGGGCGCGCATGCGCTGATTACAGGCGCGCCGGGTCTCGCGAAGACGCTGCTCATTCGCACGATCGCGCAGATACTCGACCTGAAATTTCAGCGCATTCAGTTCACGCCGGACCTGATGCCCTCCGACATTACGGGCACCGAGATTATCGACGAGGACCGCGCCACAGGCCATCGCGAATTGCGCTTCATCCCGGGGCCGATTTTCACGAACATTCTGTTGGCGGACGAAATTAACCGCACGCCGCCCAAGACCCAGGCCGCGATGCTCGAAGCGATGGAAGAGCGGCAAGTGACGGTGGCCGGCGAGATGCGTCAACTTTCGCGTCCGTTCTACGTGCTCGCGACGCAAAACCCCATCGAGCTCGAAGGGACGTATCCGCTGCCCGAGGCGCAACTCGACCGATTCATGCTCAACATTCGGATTGGGTATCTGAGCGAAGCGGAAGAATTGAAAGTCGCGACAACGACGACGTCCGACGTGACCAGCTCCGCGCATCGCGTGTTCACGGGCGCGGACATGCTCGATTTCACGCGGCTGGTCAGGCTCGTGCCGGTCGCCGAACCCGTTGCGCGTTATGCCGTGCAGTTGACGCACGCCAGCCGCCCGAACAGCCCAACCGCGCCGGATTTCATCAAGCAGTGGGTGAGCTGGGGCGCGGGTACCCGCGGTACGCAGAACTTGATCCTGGGCGCGAAGGCGCGCGCGTTGTTGCAGGGACGTTTCCACGTGTCAGTCGCGGATATTCAGTCCGTCGCGGCGCCGGTGTTGCGCCATCGCATCTTGACGAATTTCCGCGCCGAGGCCGATCGGATCACGGTCGAGGACGTCATCCAGAAACTGCTGGATGCCGTAAAACCGGTGAAGTCGGGGTTGTGAGATGACATTGGTCTGTCGCAGAACTCGCCGCTTGAAAAGCGGCGGTACCCGTAATTTGAGATTCGATTGAACGAAAAACTGCAACATATCGATCCGGCACAGCTTGCGAAGATCGCCGATCTGCAACTGCTCGCGCGGACCGTGGTCGAGGGCTTGATGACCGGTCTGCATCGTAGCCCGCATACAGGTTCAGCGATTGAGTTCGCGCAGTATCGTCCGTATACGCAGGGCGACGATCCGCGTTTCATCGACTGGCATTTGTATGGGCGCACCGATCGATTGCGCATCAAGCAGTACCAGGAAGAGACGAACCTTCGCTGCACGCTGCTGTTGGATTGCAGCGCGTCGATGGACTACGGCTCGGGACCGATCACGAAATTCACGTATGCGCGCATGCTGACCGCGTGTCTCGCCATGATCCTGCAGACGCAACGCGACAGCGCGGGATTCATCGGCTACCATCACGACCTGCTGACGTATTTGCCGCCTCGGGTCAGCGCGACGCACGTCCGGCGGATTTTCGCGGAACTGGACCGCATCAAACCGGAGGGGCAGACGGATACGCCCCGGGCGCTGCATTATCTCGGCGACGTGCTGCCCCCGCGCGGCATGGTCATCCTCGTCTCCGATCTGTTGCATCCCGTCGAACAGATGATCGATCACCTGAAGTCAGTCCGCGCGCGGCGCCATGACGTTGTCGTGATGCAAATCACCGATCCCGCCGAGCGCGACTTTCCGTTCGAACAATCGCAGACGTTCATCGACGTCGAATCGGGCCAGGAACAATTCGCGGTGCCGGCGAACGTTCGCGAAATTTATCTCGAAAACCGTTGGCGGCATTTCAGCGCGATCCGCGGGGCGTGCCTGGCGGCGGAAATCGATATGGTCGAATTCTTCACCAACGAGCCGCTGGATCGTGCGTTGCACTTTTTTCTGCACCAGCGGCGGAATTCACTGATGACCTCGAGCAAAACGAGCAGCGCACGCGCGGGGGCAGGAGGTTGATGGTGAGTACGCGCTTGATGAGATCGGACGGCTGATGGGTTTGGCATTTCTCGCGCCGGCGTTCTTGGCGGGTCTCGCGCTGATCGCCGCGCCGTTTATTATTCATCACATCCGCCGGCCCGAACGTGAACCGTTGCGATTCAGCAGCATCCTGTTCATTCCGAACATTCAGAAGGAAGTAGTCGAACGGCGTCGCCTACAGCACATTTTGCTGATGCTGATGCGCATGGCGTTTCTCGTGTTGCTCGCGTTAGCGTTCACGCGGCCCTATTGGCGCGCGCGCGCCGCGGTCGACCTCGATGATTTGCCCGCGCGGCATCTCATTTTGCTCGACACGTCGTACAGCATGGGCGCGCAGGGTGTGTTCGAGAAGGCCAAGACTGCCGCGCTCGACGCGTTGCGCGAAGTGCGCGAAGGCGAAGAAGTCGCCGTGGCGGTTTTCGCGCGGCACGCGGAAGTCGTGGCGCCGTTCGCGCGGCCCGAAGA
>JBGTJY010000007.1:0-1636 GCA_041744855.1 Candidatus Hydrogenedentales bacterium | reverse complement strand
CGCGCCAGCGGATCGAGCGACATGAGCATCAAGCAGCCGAGCAAGTCGGATCGGATCGAACCGATGACGCTGGTGGCGTAAATCAACGCCTAAATCAACGCCCGCGCAACTTGACCGCCGCTTGCCCGTCCCGCGCTTCATCGAGGGACGCGTCGCAGATCGAAGACGCTTCGGTTTGCGAGGTCGCCGGCGCGTTCTCAGCACGGGTCCAAGCCGGTTCGCTCCTCGCGCCTTGTTCCGAATCGGGAGGCCGAGGCTCCCGCCGCGCCGCGTTGCCCGATTCAACGCCGCTCAACGGGAGGCTCGCCCTCCCTTTTTTCGATTCACCTGACACCGCCGCGGTGGGTTCGCTCCTTCATTTTTGATTCTTTTCGACCGCTCGCGCCCCATTGCATTTCCTCCGCAACCCCCGGCCCGGCCAACACTTCGGCCAAACGGTGCTGGGGAACACTTGGCTTCGGTTCGAATCGGCGCGTCGCCAAATCTGACAGAAGACATCCGCGAACTTGCAAAGTTTTCAAAGAGCGACCGCCGGCGCACAGCGTCGCCGACGATCAGACGCGTGACCGCGCGTCTCCATCTACCGGACGCGCTTCGTCTGCGTGCGGCCTGCGCGCAACGCTCAACCATGTGATTGAATTTTTGTCCTAGTTGACGTGACTACCGAGAGAGCCATCAGTGTGAATCAGTCCAGAGATACGCTAACCCATCCTTCGAGTCGACTAAGCGAACATTCCTGCCAGTTGCATGCCGTGGCCACTACGCTGGGGACCAGGAAGCCGCGATCTTCTTCGTGAAACGGCTCGCACCACGATTGATCTTGGAGGTGCACAGCCGCAATTCGTGCAACCGATTGCGCACGTCTCAATGTAGTAAAAGTAGCGGCACAGAGACGCGCAAAGCTTTCGTCGCCGCGAGCGAATCCACCAGACAGTGTATATGACTTAAGGAACCTCGGGGGAACAGCAAGCAGCAGGTCCACCGGACGTTGCGATGATACGTAAACCTTCACTCCCAGAGCAATGCCGTCGTCCAGCCCCCACACACCAAAGCCTCGCGGTCGCCAAGGTTTGTCCGCCAGCAAGTCGTCGTCAGTTAGCTTGAGTCGTTCGGCGATTTCGCCCAGCCTGTCGAGCCTGAGTGGCCCGCGGATCTGCAGTGCATGCAGACGGCACGCGAGATCGGCGTCGTCGATTTCCGTCAACCGAGGATCGAAGCGAATCCGCACTTCAAATGAAGGCCCGTACCGCCACGCTTCGGGCAGCGAAGTCTTGCCCATCGAGTCTGCAAGGTAAGCGACGCTGTCGGCGGAGTTGACGATCCGTTCCGCAATCTCGCGTGAGTTCAACTTTTTTGTCATTGATCAGTGAGGTGATGTAGCATGCATGTCATTCAAGCAATGCGATTACGACGCCGACGCGCCATGAGCATTCCCGCCGCCGCGATGAACACTAGCGCCCCCGGTTCCGGCACGCTGTTGATGAAAGCGATGCCGTAGGTTTGGCCGAACTGTTGCAAGTGATCGCGAACCACGGTGAGCGCCGGCGTGTTCATGTCCGCGGCGTTGGTCGACTCGCCGGTGATGAATCCAAGCGCGCGCAGCACTGTGCCGCTTTGGCTGTTGAACGCGGCGTCG
>JBGTJY010000006.1:0-2029 GCA_041744855.1 Candidatus Hydrogenedentales bacterium | reverse complement strand
TATTCCCGGCGTGCAAGGCATCGATACCCGCGCGCTCACACGGCATCTGCGCGAGCGCGGCGCGATGAAAGCCTGCCTCACGACCGAGGCACTTTCGGAAAAGGAGGCGGTCGAAGAAGCGGCACGCGGCGAGGGCGTGATCGGGATGGATTACGTGAAAGAGGTGAGCACCTCCGCGGCTTACCAATGGGATCCAGACGACCGCGTGAGTTCGCTTTGGTCCGTCGCGCAGGGGAACGCGGACGAAGTGCGGACGCAGGCGCTCCCGCCGGTGCGGCACAAGATTGTCGCCTACGATTACGGCTTGAAAGAAAACATCCTGCGGCGGCTGCGACAGACCGGTTTTGGAATCACCATCGTGCCCGCGAGCACGTCGGCTGACGAAGTGTTGGCGTGGAATCCCGATGGCGTTTTTCTTTCGAACGGGCCGGGCGATCCGAGCGCGCTGGATTATGCCCATGCGGCAGTGCGCGGTCTCATCGGCAAGAAGCCGATCTTCGGCATTTGCCTCGGACATCAGATGCTCGGATACGCGTTTGGCGGGCGCACTTTCAAACTAAAGTTCGGACATCGCGGCGGGAATCAGCCGGTGAAAGATTTGCGCAGCGGGAAGGTAGCGATCACTTCGCAGAACCACGGATTCGCGGTCGATCCGGAATCGTTGCCCCCGGAAGTGGAAGTGACGCATGTGAACTTAAACGACGGCACGGTGGAAGGAATGCGCCATCGCGAGCTGCCAGTCTTCAGCGTGCAATATCATCCCGAAGCCGCGCCCGGTCCGCACGATGCCGGCTATTTTTTCCAGCAGTTCGCCGACTTGATCGACGCGCAGTGATTGACGCGTGGCGGTCATCCCGAGCCGCGCAGACGGCCGAGGGATCTCTCCGACGCCAGTAGCCGCCACCCCGAAACGGGCGACGCCGATCTGCTGCCCGTCGCGGCCACGATGGCGGAACCCGTTCGAGAAGTTGCGAGATCCCTCGGCCGTCTGCGCGGCTCGGGATGACATCGCGCGCCGCTCGCGGATCGGGGTCGGCAATGATTACGAACGCGCGCGCAACGCGATGATCTCGCCCAGCATTCGCGTGCTGTCCCGCAGAAAGCTCACCTTGCTCCCATCGTTGTGATCCCAACGCACGGGAACTTCGCGCAGGCGCAGATTTGCCTGATGCGCGAGATAGAGCAGCTCGACGTCGAAACCAAAACCATCGCTCGTCGCGCGCGCCAGGATCGGCCGGAAGCGCTCCAAGTGAAACGCTTTGAAGCCGCACTGCGTGTCCCAATAGGGCAACCCGGTCGCGAGGCGCACGACCAGATTAAAAACGCGACCGCCTTGCTCGCGATGCCATGCCTGCCGCACGCCGATTAATTTGCGATTGAGCGCGCGCGAACCGAACGCCACATCCACGTCGTTCGCGAAAATCGGCTCGAGCAATTTCGGCGCTTCGCTGATGGGCGTGGACAAATCGGCGTCGGAAAACAAACCGACCGGCCGCGTGGCCGCCTGTAGACCGGTGCGCACGGCAAAACCCTTCCCGTGATTCGGCGTGGGGCGAATGAGACGAACCGCCAGCGCGCCGGCTTCACCGAAGGCTTGCTCCACGATCGCGGAAGTATCGTCGGTCGATCCATCATCGACGACGATAAGTTCGCTCTCCGGGCTGGCCGCGGCCAGGTAATGCAGGATTTCGCGCACGCTCGCGCCAATGCGATGCGCCTCGTTGTACGCGGGAACAACGAGGGAAAAGGCGGGCAGGCTCACAGGGTGCAAGGCGGCGGCATTCTTAAACGCCAGCCGTCTCTCGCCAAGCCTTTCCGTGGCGCGGAGAGATTTTTGCGAGACGCACACATTCCTCGATCACCGCGACGTGTGCGGCGATGCGCGTTTCGAGCGCGAACTCGGAGGGCGTTTCCATGGTGAAGGTGCGATAGGAATGGCGGCGATGGAGATAGATGGATTCGGGCATCGCCGGGAAACGCTGCGGTTTGAACTGCCGTCGGACGAGACCCGCGCGGGCCCGGCGTCGAT
>JBGTJY010000005.1:0-5023 GCA_041744855.1 Candidatus Hydrogenedentales bacterium | reverse complement strand
GCCAAGGAAGCCGCAACGGACCACTCGGCGTCTATGTATGCGGCATTTCTCGGAACCGTGAAAGTCTTATTTAAATTTCCCTGTGTGCTGCCGGTATAGCGCTTTTCAAAATCCGATAAAGGAATGTATGTAGTACCGGTTCCCCCAGTGTATTCCGCTCCCTTTGAACGCATGAGAAGACTCTTTCCTTCCAAATCGGGTCCGAAAAGTTTCTCAGCGTTTCCATTGCGAAAAATCACGGTATACGAGATAGATACTCCGGTAAGCCCATAGCGCACCGGATCACTCACGACATGGCTTAAAGTAACCTCATAAAATTTGCCCGCGCCCTGCGGATCGGCTCCGGGTGGAACAGCCTCCACTCGTTCGGAACCGGCCCCATAGTTGCTCGTCACGATGATCTCACCGCCAGTGCGATCGTCCGACAACCGACAAGATATTTCAGTTTGACGAGTCTCGTCTCTCTTCATCTGAAACTTAGTCCGATTGGGATTCACTTCGATTCAGATCGGATGTAACTCGACGATACACGGCGCTGTCACTCCGGGAGGAGGATTAAACTCCAATCTTAATCGCACGTAGCCAGGAGCACGATCCACAGGCGTCACCGTTAAATAACTAACGTCTCCACCCCTCATACATTGCGCGATTCCATCAACAAGCGTCCGCGCCACGTCTCGATCTGGGTTGCGTACCATCGCATATTGGATCTCGCGTGCAGAAAAAATTCGAGCTTGTCCCGCCGCCATCGCAGTCTTGTACTCGTTCCACTGCTCGTCTGAAAAGTCCAGGTCCAGAGAAAACGAGTTTTTCTCGTCTCCAGCCTGGTTGGCGTACTCAAAAACGCTTCCGAAAGAGCGCACTCGCCGCGCCTGTTGCGAGGACGCGCTTGCAACCCACGATCTAAAGTCTTCGAAAATCGAAACGTCTGAATTTTCCACTCGCACGGATACGATGTCGAACGTAGCCGCGACCGTCTTCAGGCATTCAATTTGAACCGCATCATCTTGTCCTCTTGCGATCACGCCACACCAAAGGCCTATGACGAGACTAATACATAACCTGCTTAATCTTTCCGACATCGATGTCCCCTTTCCGTCGCTACCATAACGCATCCGTTAAAGAACTGTACTCCCTGCCAGGCGCATCATACACTACACGCCCCCCCGAGTCCGCAGCAATACGAAATCCTAGAGCAAATATCTCCGGAGAAAGTCTTGTCTTTAACTTTTTGGCTCTCCTTGCACTACTTGTTTCCACCCGGTGCTCCTCAACCGAACCTCATCAATGTCCAATCGCTTACTCCGTACTTAGGTCGGGATCGGTCTCACCCCTCTCTAAGTCCACTAATCCCAACCCCGACCCCCCCAGCTTGCCGAATCCCCCCTCTCCGCGCAATCCTGCGCCCAATTCTCGCGTGACCGCCTGCTCGCAGTCTTAAATGGTCACAACCCGCGTAAACATTTTCCCTTCAATCCCACGAACCTGCGGTTTGCGACTCCCCGCCTCTCCGCCATTTTGCCCTCACCCAATGACCCTCTTGCCATTGTGGGCCGCCCCGGCTCTATTCCGCTCGGGAGTTCCGGCACTAGTCCATGGGGTACACTAGCGTGCGCAAAAGTTTGACGGAGGGGATGATGAGATTCACACTGCAGATGACCGTGAACGGCCCGCGTTCGAAAGTCCTCGAACTCTTTGACGACGTTGACAATTTGTCGAAGTGGCAACCGGATCTTTTGAGCTTTGAGGCGATTAGCGGAACGCCGGGATATCCGGGCGCGAAGTCACGGCTCCGTTACCGCAAGGGTACAGGCGAATTCGAAATGATCGAAACGATCGATGTCCGGAACCTGCCCGAAGAATTCACCGCGACTTACGAGGCCGATGGGGTGTGGAACCGCGTCGTCAACCGATTCCAGGAGTCGGGTCCGAACTCGACGCAATACACCGCCGACTACGAGTTTCGCTTCACCGGCTTTCTCAAGTATGTGTCGTTTTTGTTGCGGGGCCCCTGCAAACGAGAGTGTCGCAAAGTCATGGAACGATTCAAAGCATTCGCCGAGCAAGCCGCGATGCACCAGTCACAATGAATTAAGGCAATACCGCGCAACGACCCCTGAATCAATTCCCTTCCGCATCGTGCTTCGTCACGATCGCCGCTTCCACACCGTTGTGCATGATCGGGCGCGTCGGGTATGTCGATGTCGGGATCAACTGTGTCAACACGATCCCCACGATGTTCTCTTTCTTGTCGATCCAGAAGTCCGTGCTCGCGTACCCGCCCCACGTGTAATCGCCATCATTCCCAAACACCGTCGTTGCGCCTTTCATCGGCACGGCGCCGCAGTAGCCAAAGCCCACACCCGTGAAGTCCACCCCGGGGAACAGTTTGAGCGGTGAGTTACCCATTTCCGCCGGCAACTGATTCGACGTCATCTCGGCTACCGCTTTCTCGCTCAACACGCGCACGCCGTCCAGTTCGCCGCCGTTGAGGAGCATCTGCGCGAAGCGCAAATAATCGCCCGCGGTCGAGACCATCCCGCCGCCGCCCGAGTCCTGGCTGGGCACGTTCAAGTACGGACTCTTCGCGGGATCGTCCAGCAGCGACATCTTGCCGTTGAGCGGCGCGTAGTTCGCCGCGAAACGCTCCGCCTTTTCTGCAGGCACATAAAACGCCGCATCCTTCATTCCCAGCGGCCCGAATAACTTCTCCTGCAAGTAGTCCGCATAGCGCTTCCCCGAAGCGACCTCCACCACGCGGCCGAGGATGTCCATGTTGATCCCGTAGTTCCATTCCGTTCCCGGTTGACACTTGAGCGGCACGCCTGCGACGCGCTTCGCAAATTCTTCGAGCGTAATCCCTGCGGAGCCATCGCTGTTGATGTCTTTCTCCCGGTACAGCTCGCCCAATTTGCCCGTGTCGAAAATTCCGTACACCAATCCGCTCGTGTGCAACATGAGATGCTTCAGCGTAATCTGCCGCTCCGCGGCGACCAGTTCCGTCGAACCGTCCGACTTCTCCACCAGCACCTTCATGTCCTTAAACTCAGGGATGTATTTCGAGAGCGGGTCGTCCAGCGAAATCTTTCCCGCATCCACCAGCGTCATCACGGCCGCGCCGGTGACGGGCTTCGTCATGGAGTACATGCGGAAGATCGTGTCCGGCGTCATCGGCTTCGCGCGTTCCACATCCCGCATGCCGAACGCCTCAAAATAGCCCAGCTTCCCATCGCGCGCCACCGCGATCACAAACCCCGGCAACTTGCCCTGCTCGACGAACGCGTTCAACGCCGTCTTGATCCCCGCCAACTTCTCCGCCGACAGCCCCAGCGATTCTGGGTCCGCCCTCGGCAACCCAACGTCGCCCGCGACCGCCAACAGCGGCAGCGCCAACACGCCAAGCAATGCCACCGCCAAACCCATCCACTTCGCACGATTGATTTTCATGATCCGACTCCCAAGCTTCCGCCGACAGTAAACGTGAACTCGCCTACGATAACAGGAATCGATAGCGAGATTGGTAGACTTCAGCAGGGCCAGCACGGCGATCGGCTGTTTTTCGCCGCTCCACCTAAATCCGGCCTCTTAGCCATCTAACTACAACGCTATCCCGCGAACTTCGTTCGCCTTCTTGACTCACTCGTGAGTTGCTTTTACCCGCCCCGAATACTCCGCAAGAGACCGCGCACCGTACAAAATAGGGGAACTGCCCGACAGAAATACCGTACGATTGGATGCTAAAATTTGCGAATGCACGAGCCACCCGCGCGCATCGAAGACGACCCGTACACCGAAGGCGACCACAGCCTTCGCAGACGCGTCGTCAAACTGTTCCATCAACTGGACGAAGCCGGGCCCTATGACTCGCTCGCCATCGCGCGCGAAGCTGGGCTCGACATCGATCAGTTGAAGCGCGCGCATCACGCGGCAGTGGGGGATATGGACGCCATCCACAGGTTAGTCCACGTCCTCGAAAAGCTGATCCATTCCCACCCAACTTCCGACTGACGCGACGACCAACGGGCACGTTCAACGCGCGGCGCGCTCGACCTTAATTTCCCGCCGGCGACGCAAGCGAATATGCAACTACATAGTCGCCCGGTTTCGTGCCCGCCTTTCCGCCGCCGCCCGCGAAAAGGGCGACGTATTGCTTTCCATCCGATCCTAGATAGGTAATGGGCGCGGCGTATCCGGCGGCTTCGAGTTGCGTCTCGAAAACTATCTTGCCGTTCTGCGCGTCGAACGCGCGGAGTTTCGCGTCCATTGATGCCGCGACGAATACGAGTCCGCCCGCGGTGGCCGTGGCCCCGCCGAAATTGAGCTGCCCCGTCGACGGCACGCCGCGCGCGGTGAATTCCTCGAACTCGCCGAGCGGCACTTGCCATTCGAGCGTACCGTTGGCCAGATCGAGTTTCGTCAGCGTGCCCCACGGCGGCGCGATCGCGGGATGACTGGTCGCGTCGCGGAAATGTCCGGCGTTCGGGTTGCCGCCGAACACGCCGCCTTCGCGCATTTTCACGACGTAGGGAAGCTCATTCGCGGTGACGTACATCGCGCCTTCGGGTGATACGGCCGCGCCCGACCAATTGCCGCCGCCGAGTTGTCCCGGCAGGACGATCGTGCCTTCGCGCGAGGGCGGTGTAAAAATGCCGCTCGATCGGTACTCGCGAAATTCCTCGCGCGATTTGCGGTTGGCCTTCGCGTCGATCGCGCTGAGGTTCTCTTCAGTTAATCGTTGTCTTGCGAACGCCGGTGGCTTCGTCGGGAACGGCTGCGTCGGCGCCGCGCGCTCGCCCGGAAAATCGCTCGCCGGGACTTCGCGTTCTTCAATTGGAAAAATCGGCGCGCCCGTGATCCTGTTGAACGCGTACACGAATCCTGTTTTTCCTATCACGGCCACCGCGGGCACGCTTTCCCCGCCGATGCGCAGATCGAAAACGTTCGGCATTGCGGGCAGGTCGTAGTCCCAGATGTCGTGGTGCACCGTCTGGAAGTGCCAATGTCGCGTTCCCGAAAGTGCATC
>JBGTJY010000004.1:0-2255 GCA_041744855.1 Candidatus Hydrogenedentales bacterium | reverse complement strand
GGCGGCGTTCCGATCATTCGTCCGCTATTGCACGTGGATCGCGCGTCGATTTTGGCGTATTTGAAGGAACATGGGCTCGAGTTTCGAGACGATTCGTCGAATGTCGATGTCTCGTATTTACGCAATCGCGTTCGGCAGGAGCTGTTGCCGCAGCTCGAATCGCAATACAATCCCAGCCTTCGCAGCGCGCTTTGCCGTCTAGCCGATTCACACGCGATTGAGAACGATTTTCTTCAGCGCGCAGTGGACCGCTTCGCGTCGGAATGCGCGGTGGATGAGGAAACGCTTCACCGGCGTGAATTCTCCGAAGGTCATCCTGCGTTGCAACGCCGCTTCGCCGCTCAATGGCTCAAGGGATTGGGCGCCGAGGTGAACTACGCGCTGGTCGACGCCACGCTTCGTTTTATTCAATCAGGAGAGACCGGTGCGGAATTGGTCGTGAATGGATCGATCAAACTCGTCAATGGCCGCCAGGAAACTCGCGCAATGAAAATCGGGGTGACGTCAGAAACCGACGCGCGGGTCATTCTTAATATTGGCCAACCTGTCCGCGCGTTCGCACGCGTTTTCGAACTGCGTGAACGCAGGGATCAGCTTGGAGTTCCGGCCGCGCGGTATTGCACTGCTTTTCGCCAAATCTTCGATGCGTCGAAAATTCAGGGCGAGATTTGCGCCCGCCGTCCGCGCGACGGAGATCGCTTCCGGCCGTTGGGAATGTCGGGCCACAAGAAGCTCGGCGATTACTTTACAGATGTGGGTGTCCCGCGATGGGAGCGGCCCAGTCGAATCGTCATTGCGGACGACTCGGAGATTCTGTGGATCGTCGGCGGTCCGATGAGCGAAGCCGCGGCGATTCGGGAAACGACCGAACGCATACTCGAAATCGAAGTGAGCGATGCGGCCGAGTAGCACGCCGCTCATCCACGCCGATGCGATCGCGCGGCGCGTTGCCGAACTTGCCCAGCAGATTTCGAATGATTTGCAAGGGCACGACGTGGTGGCGATTTGCGTATTGAAGGGCGCGGTGCACTTCGCATCGGACCTCGTGCGGCGTCTGTCGATTCCTTTGACGCTCGACTTCATTCGGCCGGCAAGCTACGCCGGCACGAAATCGACTAACCGGGTGGAGATGATGCTTCGTCCGTCGCTCGAATTCGAGGGCCGCACTGTGTTGGTTATCGAGGACATACTCGACACGGGTCAAACGACTGCGGCGGTGCTCGATGAATTGCGCACTCGCGGGCCGAAGCACATTTTCGTGGCTACGCTGCTCGACAAACTTGCGAGGCGAATCGTGCCAGTGCGTGCGGACTACGTCGGTTTCGAAATTGCGGATCGGTTCGTCGTCGGCTACGGTCTCGATTTCGACGAGCGCTTTCGCGAGCTTCCGAGCATTCATTCGCTTGAGCAGGACTTAAAGTGATTTCGCAGCGCACGATGGTCTACATTGGTGCGGGCCGCCCTAGAGAATTCATGTTTACTTTGATGGTGACGCACATCCAACCTGCGATGAAATTAATCAATTCGGAGATATTGCGCGATGAGAAGAAAAGTGGATCGGCGGGAATTTCTGGGTACGGCGGCGGCGGTGGGCGCCGCGGCGCTTGCGGGTGGAGTCGCCGTGCACGCCGCTAAACGCGAATACGGCATTTCGCTCGCGGGCTGGTCGCTGCACCGGACGATTGGAACGGACGCAGGTAAGACGCCGATGCTCGATATGCCGAAACTTGCTCGGCAAGAATTCGGCATCGAGGCGATCGAACTCGTCAACCGCATGCTGGCCTCGACCGAGAAAGACTATCTCGACCAGTTCATGCAGAACTGCACGGACAACCAAATCAAAGTGCTGCTCATCATGATTGACGGCGAGGGCTCCGTCGGCGGCGCTACGGACGCCGAACGCGAAGACGCGGTGACGCGTCACAAGAAATGGATCGACATCGCCGCGGGAATGGGATGCCACTCGATTCGCATGAATTGGGCCGGCGCACCGCGCGACGTTCTAAAAGACCCTGCACTGCTCGACGAATTCATCCAGCGTTCCGTCGCGCCGCTGCAGCAACTTTGCGACTACGGCGACTCGAAAAACATCAACGTCATCATCGAAAATCACGGGGGACCGTCGTCGTATCCCGCGCACATGGAGAAGTTGATCGCCGCGGTGAATCATGAGCGCTTCGGCACATTGCCGGATTTCGGCAACTTTCCGGACGATGTGGACAAGTACGACGCGATCGATCGGCTGATGCCGTTCG
>JBGTJY010000003.1:0-1959 GCA_041744855.1 Candidatus Hydrogenedentales bacterium | reverse complement strand
CGTGATGGACCGCGACTGGAGCGTCTCGCCGATTACGCGTCAAGGCAAAGACAAAGCGTGGTCGCAATTGGGCACGAGCGGGAGCGGTAATCACTTCGTGGATTACGGTGTGTTCACGGTCGAGAACGACGCCCTCGGCATCGAGCCCGGTGAATACCTGGCGGTGCTCAGCCACAGCGGCAGCCGGGGGATTGGCGCGGCGGTTTGCGATCACTACAGCAAGATTGCACGCGGCGAACATCGGGATTTGCCGAAATCGCTCACGCAACTCGCGTGGCTCGACCTCGATACGCAGGAGGGGCAGGAATATTGGGCGGCGATGAATCTGATGGGGGAATACGCCGCGGCGAATCACGCGTGCATTCATCGACACCTCGCGGCAAACCTCGGCGCGCAGGTGTTGTTCGACGTCGAGAATCATCACAACTTCGCGTGGAAAGAGACGCACGACGGCAAGGAGGTCATCGTGCATCGCAAGGGCGCCACGCCGGCGGGCAAAGGCGTGCTCGGGATCATTCCGGGAACCATGGCGCATCCGGCCTACGTCGTGCGCGGGCTTGGCAACGCGGAGTCGCTCGAGTCGGCGGCGCACGGGGCCGGACGCGTGATGAGCCGCAAAAAGGCGAAGAACACGTTCAACTGGCGGCAGGCGAATGAGCTGTTGAAGTCGAAGCGCGTGACGCTCGTGTCCGCCGGGCTCGACGAAGTGCCCATGGTGTACAAAGACATCAACGAGGTGATGGCAGCGCAATCGGATTTGGTAGAGCCGCTCGCGCGATTCACGCCGAGGATCGTGAAGATGGCGCCCGCGGGCGAACGGCCTGAGGATTAATTGATTCCATTTCGGTGACGCATTCCCCCATAACGCAGCGGTATACTTTGCCGTAATGACGACACGCGACGATCGCATTCGGCGCTTGAAAGAGTTGGCGGGCGAACCGCCTTCGCCGGCGGGGGCTGCGGAAATCCAAAAGGCGCTGGGCACGACGCACAATCACGTGGTCGCCGCAGCAGCCGGGGCGGCCGGTGCATGGGGGAACGACAGTTTCGCGCCGGCATCGTTCGCGGCGCACTTGCTCGCGGCGTACGAGCGATTTATGGAGTCGCCGGTGAAATCCGATCCCGCTTGCGCCGCGAAACTCGCGATAGTCGAAGCGTTGCACAAGATGGAACGAGCGGAGTACGCGCTGTATCTACGCGGCGCGAAACACGTGCAATTCGAGCCGGTATTTGGCGGACAAGAAGACACCGCGCCGGTGTTGCGCGTGCGCTCGGCGCAGGCCTTGGCGGAGTTGGGTTACGCCGACGCGGACTTCATCCTGGTGGACCTACTCAACGATCGCGAGCCCGCGGCGCGGCGAGGCGCCGTGCAAATCGCCGGCGCACGCGGCGGGCGGACCGACGCGATCATGCTGCGTATGGCTGCGCTCTCGGAAACGAAAGAGCCGGAGGTCGCCGGGAGCAGTCTCGAGTGGCTGATGAAGCTCGATCCGCGCGGATCGCTCGAGTTCGTCAAACGCTTTCTGCGCGATCGGCGGCCAGAAGTGATCGAGGCGGCGGCGCTGGCGCTGGGCGAATCGCGCCTGCCGGAGGCCTTCGATTTGTTGCTGCAAGGGTGGGAGGAGTCGCTCCACGACCACATCCGCGAGTTGTACATCCTGCCGATGGCGGTGCATCGCAGCGAGGAATCCTTCGCGCATTTGCTCGGCGTCGTGCGCGATGAACGGACTGTGCTCGCCGTGCGCGCGGTCGATAGCCTGGGAATTTTTCGAAGCGACGACGCGCGCGCCGCGAAGGTGCGTGAAGCGGCGCGGGGCCGTGTCGAGACTGAGGTCGCGCGGGCTGTCGAAGAGACGTTCGGCGGAGGCTAAAGCGATTCAAGGTTGAAACGCGACAATCCAAGATTGCCCCGCGCCGTCATTCCTGCGCAGGCAGGAATCTCCCACTTGTACACGACGC
>JBGTJY010000002.1:0-1516 GCA_041744855.1 Candidatus Hydrogenedentales bacterium | reverse complement strand
CGCGATTGGCGAGGCGCTAAACAAGTAATCGGCCCGCGCACAACTGCTTACTCCCGCGTCACGAACTCGTCGGTGTTCATCAACGCGCGTGCGACCATGGTCCACGCGGCGGCCTCTCGCACTTCGCTGTCGTCCAGCCGTTTTCGCTCGGCGTTCACCAATTCCTGCAACGTCCCAATCTCGTATGGTTGGGCCTCGCGCCCATACGCGACTCGCACAGCGTACTCGATCCGAGCGGTGTCGATTGGCAAGGCGTTGCGGAGGATGCGCTGACCGAACGCCTGCGCCAGCTCGAAGAAGGCCGCATCGTTCAGCAGCGTCAACGCCTGTAACGGCGTGTTGGACACGACGCGCCGCGTGCACGCCGTCATCGCGTCCGGCGCATCGAATACCATGAGCGACGGATGGGGCGTCGCCCGCCAGAAGAATGTGTACATGCCCCGGCGAAAGCGGTCGGCGCCATCGCTCGTGCGCCATGCCCGGTTTTGCTGGCCGAGACTCATGACGCCGTCCGGCTGCGGCGGGTACACGCTAGGCCCGCCGACTTGCGCGTTCAGCACGCCCGCGGCGGCGAGCGAAACGTCGCGGACAATTTCCGCGTCGAGCCGCAGCCGATTCTGACGGCCCAGCAAGCGATTGAGCGGATCGGCCGCGGCGAGATCGGCGCGCGCGTGCGACGATTGACGGTAAGCCGCTGACGTGACAATGAGCCGATGCAAATCCTTCACGCGCCATCCGCTCTCAACGAATTCCACCGCGAGCCAATCGAGCAACTCCGGATGCGTCGGCGCTTCGCCTTGAATGCCGAAATCGTTCTCGGTTTCGACGAGGCCTCTGCCGAAAAAGCGCTGCCAGAAGCGATTGACCGTCACGCGCGCGGTCAGCGGGTTCGCGGGATCGACAATCCATCGCGCCAAATCGAGTCGCGACTGGGGCGTAGTCTGGGGAGCGTGCAGGATCGAGAGCGTTCCCGGTGTCACCAACTCGCCCTTGCGCGTGAAATCGCCGCCGATGTGGAGGCGCGTCTCGCGGGTATCCGTGCGCGGGCTTAGGATGAGCGAAGTCGCAATCTCCGGCGCCTTCTTGCGGACGCGTACGATCTCCGCCTCCCGCCGCTGGTATGCGGAGTCGCGTTGCGCGAACAGTTCCTCAACCGCGCGCTGCTGTTCCGTCGTCCGCTGCTCGCGCGGCGTGTCGAGAAGCTCGCGCAGATTTGCGTCGAGCTTCTCGCGGTCTTCCGTGCTGAGCGATGCCTCCCACTTCGATTGCGCGTCGCCGCGGGTCGATTCCAGGTACGACCTTAATTCGCGAGATAGCTCGTCGACTTCCGCTCGGACGCGTTCGCCTTCCTGTTCTTGTTCCGGCGTCGGCAGCTCGATCGTCGTTTCGTCGTCGTTGTTGAAAAACGCGAAGAAGCGGTAGTACTCGGTCTGCGTAATCGGGTCGTATTTGTGCGTGTGACACTCCGCGCAACTCATCGTGAGGCCAAGCCAAACAGCTGCCGTAGTATTCACGC
>JBGTJY010000001.1:0-1752 GCA_041744855.1 Candidatus Hydrogenedentales bacterium | reverse complement strand
GCCAGTACAATCGAGAACAACTTCGATTTGATGCGATACAGATGCTCGGTCTTGTCGCACCGCACCATGACCTGCTGGATCAACCCGTCCTTGGTTTCGGCGGCAAAGAGCGGGCTATCGAGCAACAGCGTGATGTTCGGCTCGCTCTTGACCTTGTCGTAAAGCAGCAAATCCCAAAGCTCCCAACTGCGATGCGGATTATTCGCCGCATCGTCCAATCGGAACTCCTCAATTAATCCGCTCGCGCGCCAGCCGGGCCGGCCACCGTGAATGTTCGCGCCCACGATGTGCATCTTCACTTCGCTGCTGGCGTTGCCACCCAGACGCGAGCGGTCTTGCGCGAGAATCACCTTGGCCCCGTTCCGCGCGGCCGCGACAGAGGCGCACACACCCGCCATGCCGCCGCCCGCCACAAACACATCGCAGGACAAATCCACCAACGTCATGTGAGGCTCGCCGGCAAAACGCGCCGACCCGGGCGCGGGCGGAGCGATGGTGTCGAACTGTTTTGAGATTTCCTCGCGCGTGGGCGGTGTGGCGGCGAAACCATCCGCGCGGACGATGACGGAATATCCGGTCGCAGTGCCGGCCAGGGAGAGGAATTGGCGTCGGTTCATTTGAGGACGAAGTCAGTTTCAAAGATTCGATAGTGCGCTTCCTTCATACCGAGCCGCGCGTAGGCTTTCTGCGCCCGGCCGTTTTCGTGCTCCACGTACAATCGCAACCCGCAGACGTCACGGCGTGATTTTGCCAGCTTGTAAACATGGGCGTAGAGCGCCCGAAACACGCCTCGTTCGCGAAACTCTGGCGCGACGTAAACGCTCTGAATCCACCAGAAATTGCCGTTGCGCCAGTCGCTCCACTCGAAAGTGATGAGCAACTGCCCGGCAATCTTGCCGTCAATCTCCGCCACGAAATAGAAACCCTTGGCCTTGTCTTTGATCAGCGCCCGCGCGCCGAGTGTGACGCGCTTGAGGTCCAGTCGGCGACGCTCGGTTTCCCAAGCCATGCGGGCGTTGTAATCGGCGATGGTCCCGGCGTCGGAGAGTCTGGCTCGGCGAATCTTCATGGTCCGGCGGGACTATAATCACAACCGCGAAATGCGAAACATAAAATCCGCGATGCTTGGCGGAAAATGGCGGTCGCGCGGCAAAACTTTGGAGTGCGGTGGCTTGACACCGCCTTTACCGCTTGGGTGATTTGTCGCCCAAGCATAGCCGCGTCCAGCGGCTCGCGGAAAAGGTTGGACGTCCTTTCCCGTTTGACGGCGACAAGTCGCCTGCGCAAAGCGATGCCAAGTCATCGCACTCCAAAAGCAGAGGGACTTCATTTGCACTTGGTTTCCCGGTGGAACGGCGATTGAATTCTCAACGCGTGAACGACAATGAACCCATCCAATTGCCGATTGACGGTGTGCTGGACCTGCACACCTTCCGTCCAAACGAAATCAAGGATCTGGTTTCCGACTATCTCGCGGAGTGTCGGGCGCGCGGGATTCTGCGGGTGCGAATCATTCACGGCAAAGGCATCGGTAACCTGCGACGCGCCGTTCACGCGTTGCTGGCGAAACATCCGGGCGTCGCCGAATTCCATCTCGCCAACGAACACTTCGGCGGCTGGGGCGCGACGATCGTGCATTTGCGACAATCTTGAGTCGTGGCGGTTTGCGCGTTGCGAGCAGCGCTGGCTTTGGCAAAGTGTCTTCCATGCGCTCCATCATCCTGACCGTCGCATTGTTGTGCTGCACCACTT